>NZ_AKJR01000044.1:0-7452 GCF_000282235.1 Pseudomonas sp. GM24
AGGGTTTTGAGGTGTCTGGAGAGCTACGGATCAGCTCAGCACATAGTCGACTGGCTTCAGCGCCGGCGGCACTTCGGCGCCCAGTTCGGCGAGGATGTCGCGCTCGATGGTGCGTACCAGCGCATCGGTCGGCAGGTCGTTTTCGTCGCGGCCAAACGGGTCTTCCAGTTCATCGGCAATCGCATCGAGGCCAAAGAACGTGTAGCTGACAATCGCCGTGAACAACGGTGTCAGCCAGCCCAACGGTTCGGCCATGGCAAACGGCAGCAGGATGCAAAACAGATAAATCGTTCGGTGCAACAGCAGTGTGTAAGGAAACGGCAGCGGCGTGGTCTTGATCCGCTCGCACACCGCTTGCGCCTGAGTCAGGCTGGTCAGGTGATTGGCCAGCAGCATATAGCGCCACTCAGTCAATTCACCGTTCTGATGCAGATCGGAACACTGCTGGCCAACCGTCTGCAAAATGCGTCCGCTGTAATCCGGTGTCTGCGGATCGGGTTTCGGCATGATCCATTGGCTACTGGCGTCCGCTTCGCTTTCTCTACGCAACCGCGCGTTCAACGCATGAGCAAAACCACAAAGATTGAGCAACAACGGCTTGCGCTCAGCCGATTCACGGATCACATGGGTTTCGCGAATCACCGAGCGAATGTGCACGATCACTTCGCCCCAGGCTTTACGCGCCTCATACCAGCGGTCATAACAGGCGTTGTTGCGAAAATTCATGAAGATCGACAGCGACAAACCGAGCAAGGTAAACGGCGTGGCGTTGACCTTGGTGAAGTTGCTTGGATGGAGGATTTCCACCAGCACGATGGCCGAAGCCAGCAGGGTGACCATCAACGTGCGCATGGCAATGCGCTTGGCAATCGAACCCTTGAGGGTGAAGAGAATGGCGAACTGGTTGACCTTGGGTCTGATGATCATGCTTTGCGGTTCCGATAACCGATGAAACTGGCGGGATCAGCCGCCGGTCATGTTCATGAAGCGCACAACCTGAACATCGTCGTTCACTTCGAAATTATGTCGATACGGCTTGAGCTTCATCGCCTCGACGATGGCTTTTTCCAGCCGCTGCGGTTGCCCCGGGTGGGCGCGCAGCAGCGCTTTCAGATCCACCGAATGCTCGTTACCCAGACACAGTAGCAGGCGCCCTTCAACGGTGAGGCGTACGCGGTTGCAGGTGCCACAAAAGTTGTGGCTGTGCGGCGAGATAAAGCCCAGGCGAATTTCCGGCGCTTCGGCCAGCCGCCAGTAGCGCGACGGGCCTTGGGTCGACTCGGCCGAGTCGATCAGGGTGTAGCGTTCGGCAATCTTTTCCCGCACCTGGGCGCTGGAGAAAAACGACTCGGCGCGACTGTGTTCACTGATGATCCCCAGCGGCATCTCTTCGATGAAAGAGACGTCGAGCTGACGGTCAATGGCGAAGCTGACCAGATCGTTGATCTCTTGATCATTACGGCCCTGCATCACCACAACATTGAGTTTAGTGCGGGTGAAACCGGCCTTGCGCGCGGCATCGATGCCGTTGATCACCTGCGCCAGATCGCCGGTGCGGGTCATCTGTTTGAAGCGCTGCGGATCGAGGCTGTCGAGGCTGATGTTAAGGCGTTTGACCCCGGCGTCGAACAGCGGCGCCGCGAGTTTGCCCAGTTGCGAGCCGTTGGTGGTCATGCACAGTTCGCGCAGGCCGGGCAGGGCGGCGATCTGCTCGCAGAGCTTGACCACGCCCGGGCGGATCAACGGCTCGCCACCGGTCAGGCGAATCTTGCGCGTCCCCAGCGCCACAAAACTCTGCGCCAGTTGATAGATTTCCTCCAGCGTCAGCACTTGTTGGCGGGGCAGAAACTGCATGTCTTCGGCCATGCAATAGACGCAGCGGAAGTCGCAGCGGTCGGTCACCGACATGCGCAGATAGTCGACGCGGCGGTTGTAACCATCGATCAAGACACGCTCTGACATGACAGCCTCGCAGGAATGAAAACCCCGGTTGAAGGAGTTTGGTCAGCGCAGATTATGGGCAACTTTGAGTGCCGTCCAATCACTGTTAATGAACAGCTGATTGATCCCGTCGATGATGAATTATTTTGCGCAAAAAGTTGCTTCGTTAGTTTCGCAAAGGCCCGTAAATAAAGGGTTTTAATCCGTGATAGATGCTTTCGATAAGTCGGTCATTAATAGCGATTAGACAATGTTTTGTAACGGTTCATATCCTTGCCCCGGCAAACCCAACGACCCCTTTTCAACCTTGAAAGTCGGCCGTCGCTGTTTAACCGAATCAGGTTCATGCCTGTGTGCATCGTCATGGAGAGTCCCATGTCACAAGTCGACCGTTACAAACCCTACAAAGGCGCCGCTGCCGGTTGGGGCGCTGTCATCAGCCTGACCAAAAGCTGGCTGGGCAGCGAAAACGCCCTGAAAAACATCCGTGCCATGCTCAAGACCAACCAGAACGGCGGCTTCGACTGCCCGGGTTGTGCCTGGGGTGAAGCGCCCGGCGCGAGCATGTTGAAGTTCTGCGAAAACGGCGCGAAAGCGGTGAACTGGGAAGCGACCGGACGTTTGGTCGACCCGGCTTTCTTCAACAAGTACACAGTGTCGAGCCTGGCCGAGCAGAGCGACTACTGGCTGGAGTATCAGGGTCGTCTGACCCACCCGATGCGCTACGACGCGCGGGTCGACCGCTACGTGGAAATCAGCTGGGAAGATGCTTTTGCGCTGATCGCTGATCATCTGAAAAACCTCAAATCGCCGCACGAGGCCGAGTTCTACACCTCCGGCCGTGCGAGCAATGAAGCGGCGTTTCTCTATCAATTGTTCGTCCGCGCCTTCGGCACCAACAACTTCCCCGACTGCTCGAACATGTGCCACGAAGCCAGTGCGGTGAGCATGATCGAGACCCTCGGTGTCGGCAAAGGCACCGTGGTCTACGAGGACCTGCATCACGCCGATGCGATTTTCGTTATCGGCCAGAACCCCGGCACCAACCACCCGCGCATGCTCGAACCGCTGCGTGAAGCGGTGAAACGTGGCGCGCAAGTGGTCTGTATCAATCCGCTGAAAGAGCGTGGCCTGGAGCGTTTCCAGAACCCGCAAAACCCGATCGAAATGCTCAGCAACGGCTGGGAAGCGACCAACACCGCGTACTTCCGTCCGGCCCTTGGCGGCGACATGGCGATGATTCGCGGCATGGTCAAATTCCTGTTGCAGTGGGAACGCGAAGCTCAGGCGACTGGCGGCGAGCCGGTGTTCGATCATGCGTTCATTGCCGAGCACACCACAGGGCTCGACAGCTATCTGGCTGAAGTCGAGGCGACAAGTTGGGAGCACATTCTCGAGCAGTCCGGCGTGCCGTTGCATGACATCGAACTGGCCGCGCGCATGTATGGCCGCGCCAAAAGCGTGATCATGTGCTGGGCCATGGGCCTGACCCAACACGTGCATTCAGTGGCAACCCTGCAGGAAGTCATCAACCTGCAACTGCTGCGCGGCAACGTCGGCCGTCCGGGCGCCGGGCTGTCGCCGGTGCGCGGCCACAGTAACGTGCAGGGCGACCGCACCATGGGCATCAACGAACTGGCGCCGAAGGACTTGCTGGACGCGCTGCAAAAACGCTTCAACTTCGACGTGCCGCGCATGCACGGGCACAACACGGTGATGGCGATCGGCGCCATGGAACGTGGCGAAGCCAAGGTGTTTATCGGTCTGGGCGGCAACTTCGCCCAAGCCACGCCGGACACCCCGCGCACCCACGCCGCCATGCGCAAACTCGACCTGACGGTGCACATTGCGACCAAGCTCAACCGCAGCCACTTGGTCACCGGTCGCGACGCGCTGATTCTGCCGTGCCTCGGGCGTACCGACATCGATATCCAGGCTGAAGGCCCGCAAGGCGTGACCGTCGAAGACACGTTCAGCATGGTGCATTTGTCGTTCGGTCAATTGAAACCGAAGTCGGCGCAGTTGAAATCCGAGCCGGCGATCATTGCTGGGATCGCCGCCGCGACGTTGGGCAAGCACCCGATCGATTGGGAGTGGGTGGTGGGCGACTACGGGCGCATCCGCAACCTGATTGCCGACGTGATTCCGGGCTTCGAAAACTTCAATGAAAAGCTGCTGATTCCGGGTGGCTTCCACCTCGGTAACGACGCTTCGGATCGGGTCTGGAACACCGCCAGCGGCAAGGCTCAATTCACCCCGTGCGTGCTGCCCGAGCACTTGATCAGCGAGGGCGTGCGCAACCTGCCGGTCAAGCCGCATCTGATTCTGCAAACCATGCGTTCCCACGATCAGTACAACACCACGCTGTATGGCCTCGATGACCGTTATCGCGGTGTTTACGGCATGCGCGATGTGATCTTCGCCAACGAGCAGGACATCCAGCGCCTGGGCTTTGAACCGGGGCAGAAGGTTGATCTGGTGGCGCTGTGGGATGACGAGCGCGAGCGTCGGGTCAGCGGTTTCACCCTGATTGCCTACGACATTCCGCCAGGGCAGGCAGCGGCGTATTACCCGGAGACTAACCCGCTGGTACCGCTGGAAAGCTACGGCGACCGCACGTATACGCCGACCTCCAAATTCGTCGCGATCCGCCTTGAAGCCGCGAAGGTCAGCAACCTGATCCCGTCGTCGGTGGCGTAACCCGCGACTCATAAAAACATTGGCAATTTGACTGGCTGCAGGCGTTCGCGTCTGGCGGTGGCCCGGGTTCGTGCTGCCGCTTTTCAGCCTGGATGAGGACATCATCATGTTCAATCTGGAGGCACTGGACCTGGCGCGAATTCAATTCGCGTTCACGGTTTCGTTCCACATTATTTTCCCGGCGATCACCATTGGCCTGGCGAGTTTCCTCGCGGTACTCGAAGGCCTGTGGCTGAAAACCCGCAATGACACCTACCGTGATCTCTACCATTTCTGGTCGAAGATTTTCGCGGTCAATTTTGGCATGGGCGTGGTTTCGGGACTGGTCATGGCGTACCAGTTCGGTACCAACTGGAGCGGCTTCTCGGATTTTGCCGGGAGCATCACCGGGCCGCTTTTGACCTATGAAGTGCTGACCGCATTCTTCCTTGAAGCCGGGTTCCTCGGGGTGATGCTGTTCGGCTGGAACCGTGTCGGCCGTGGCTTGCACTTCTTTGCCACGGTAATGGTCGCCATCGGCACGTTGATTTCGACGTTCTGGATTCTTGCGTCCAACAGCTGGATGCAGACGCCGCAAGGCTTTGAAATCGTCGACGGTCGGGTGATGCCGCTGGATTGGCTGGCGATCGTGTTCAACCCGTCGTTCCCGTTCCGGCTGGCGCACATGGCGATTGCCGCGTTTGTCGCCACGTCGTTCTTCGTCGGTGCGTCGGCTGCCTGGCATTTGCTGCGCGGCAATAACACGGCGCCGGTGCGCAAGATGTTTTCCATGGCGTTGTGGATGGCGTTGATCGTTGCGCCGATCCAGGCAGTGGTCGGTGACGCCCATGGCTTGAACACGCTGGAACATCAACCGGCAAAAATCGCCGCCATCGAAGGTCACTGGGAAAACGCCGACAACGGCCCAACGCCGCTGGTGCTGTTTGGTATCCCTGATATGCAGGCGGAGAAGACCAAGTACGCACTGGAAATTCCCTATCTCGGTAGCCTGATTCTCACTCATAGCCTCGATAAGCAGATCCCGGCACTGAAGAGCTTCCCTAAAGCAGACCGGCCGAATTCGACCGTGATCTTCTGGAGTTTCCGCGTCATGGCTGGGCTGGGCATGTTGATGATCCTCGTCGGTTTGCTCGGTCTGCTGTTGCGCCGTGGCGCCAAGCTTTATCAGCATCGCGGCTTCCAGCGTCTGGTGTTGTTGATGGGGCCGAGCGGCTTGATTGCGCTGCTGGCCGGGTGGATTACCACTGAAGTCGGGCGTCAGCCGTGGGTGGTGTACGGCTTGCTGCGCACCCATGACGCGGCATCGCATCACTCGGTGGCGCAGATGAGCACGTCATTGGCGCTGTTCGTGGTGATCTATTTCACCGTATTCAGCGTGGGCATCGGCTACATGATGAAACTGGTGAAAAAAGGCCCGCAGCCGCACCACGAACATCCACCTGCGGGCGATGAATTGCAGACGCCGCGTCGACCGATTTCGGCGGCTACCGCCCCTATGAAGGAGCATTGAGTCATGGGTATTCAAGGTATCGATCTCTCGTTGATCTGGGGAGTGATCATCGCCTTCGGGGTGATGATGTACGTGATCATGGACGGCTTCGATCTGGGCCTGGGGATCCTGTTTCCGCTGATCCCGGATGAGCAGGAACGCGATGTGATGATGAACACCGTCGCGCCGGTGTGGGACGGTAACGAGACGTGGCTGGTGCTCGGTGGCGCGGCGTTGTATGGCGCGTTTCCGCTGGCGTACGGGGTGATTCTCGAGGCGTTGTATCTGCCGCTGATCCTGATGCTTTGCGGTTTGATTTTCCGCGGTGTGGCATTTGAGTTTCGCTTCAAGTCGTCGCCGCAAAAACGTCATTGGTGGGACAAGGCGTTTATCGGTGGTTCGCTGCTGGCGACGTTCTCGCAAGGTGTGGTGATTGGCGCGTATGTGTCCGGGATTCCGGTGGTCGATCGGCAGTTTGCCGGCGGCGGTCTGGACTGGTTGGCACCGTTTCCGCTGGTGTGTGGCGTGGGGCTGGTGATCGCGTATGCGTTGCTCGGCAGTACGTGGTTGCTGGTCAAGACCGAAGGCATGCTGGAGTCGCGGATGCGTCTGTTCACCCGGCCGCTGGCCTTGCTGTTGATGGCGATGGTGCTGGTGATCGGCGTGTGGACCCTGCAACTGCATCCGGAGCTGGCGACACGTTGGTCGACACACGGGCATCTGCAGGTGTTTGCCGGATTGGTGGTGTTGGCGTTGCTGGCGCTGTTCGGGCTGCTGCGCACGTTGCGTCAGCGCCATACGCACTGGCCGTTTGTGTTCACCCTGGTGCTGATGTTGCTCGGTTACATCGGCCTGGCGCTGAGCATCTGGCCGAACATCATCCCGCCGTCGGTAAGCATCTGGGCCGCCGCGTCACCGCCGTCGAGCCAGTTGTTTGCGCTGATCGGTGCACTGTTCATCCTGCCGGTGATCCTGATGTATACCTTCTGGAGCTACTACGTATTCCGCGGCAAAGTGAGGATTGGCGATGGCTACCATTGATTCGCGCGAAGTGAAGAACAGCCGCTGGTACAAGCGTCTGGGCTGGCTGTTGTTGATCTGGCTGGGCAGCGTGGTGTCGCTGGCGGTGGTCGCCAGTGTGCTGAAACTGGCGATGTATGCAGCGGGGATGAGGACCCACTGAGCCTGAAAAACCGCAGCCAGGCTGCGGTTTTTTATTGCCTCAATCTTCCGAGCGACTGCTGACCCTGTGGGAGCTGGCTTGCCAGCGATAGCGGTGGGTCAGTCGACATCAATGTTGAAGGGGCGGGCCTCATCGCTGG
>NZ_AKJR01000044.1:7458-17623 GCF_000282235.1 Pseudomonas sp. GM24
AAGGGGCGGGCCTCATCGCTGGCAAGCCAGCTCCCACAGGGTTTTGTGTTGTTCAGGGATGATGAGCATTACACCGATCATTGTGGGAGCGAGCCTGCTCGCGAAGGCGTCAGGTCAGACAATGTTGATGTTGAATGTAAGGGCCTCTTCGCGAGCAGGCTCGCTCCCACATTGGATCTCGGTTCGGCCGAAGATCTGCTGATCAACTCAAGCCCCTGTGGGGGCGGTGTGTTTGAGATTTGAGTTACTGGGCACCGAACATCGCGGTCCAGTAGATCCCGGCACTGCTTTTCGGGTCGGTCGCGTAGGCGGCGCCGAGTTCCTGGTATTGCGGGTTCATCAGGTTGGCGCAGTGGCCGGGACTGGCGAGCCAGCCTTCGACGACTTTGTGCACGGTGTCTTGTCCGGCGGCGATGTTTTCGCCGACCTGTTGGCCGCTGTAGCCGGCGAGTTCGGCGCGATCGCCGGGAGTACGGCCGTCGCGGTCCTTGTGGTCGAAGTAGTTGTTGTTGGCCATGTCGCGGCTGTGATCCTGGGCGATCGTGCCCAGCGTCGCGTTCCACGCCAGCGGTGCGGCAGCGGCGAACGCCTGACCACCACACTGACGCGCCTGACTACGGGCGACATTGAGTTCATTGAGCAACTTCTGTCCCTCACTTTGCGCGTCACCGAGCTTGGCCGACAGCAGCGGCCGCGCCAGCACGATGCGCCAGTCACGGTCATCGCGGCTGACACCGACATCGACGAACTGCGGATCGAGCACCACCTGACAGAAACTCTCCTGAATTGCCTTCATCGCCGACGCCGCATCACGCGGGCCGTTGAGCGTGATCGCCTGCACATTGACCATCGGGTAACTGGCGCTGGCCATGGCTTGCTGCAGATCGACGGCACCGGTAGCGCGTAATCTCAGCCGTGGATCAGCTGACAGCGGTGGCAGTTCGTTCGACGCCTGACTGCCGCAACGCTGCGGCTGGCTGCGGTAGCTGTTGATCGACTCGATCAGTTGCGATTCATCGCCAGCCATGGCCGGAATGGCAAACATAACGCCCACGGACAAAACGGCAAGACGCAAAACGGATGGCATGAAGCGCATGGAAATCTCCCTGGAGCTGAATGCGCCCATGATGCGCGAAAGGCCCCCGGGGAGTGCAATGTCTTTTTTCTTCATTCAGCGGTTTTTCTGCGCAACTTTGCCGATGGATTTGCCGTCTACACTCACCGAAGACCCCGGGATACGGGTGTCTCCCCGACGTAACACCTTGCCCGACTCGGGCGCTGCCGGAAGAACAGACATGGGATTGAAAGGATGGGCGGGTTGTCTCGTATTCACCCTGTTGGCAGGCTCTGCATGGGCCACCGATCAGGCCCCGATCAAAGCGAAGGCTGAAGAAAAAGCCCAAGTGCTGGAAGAGAAAGCGGCGGACAAAGTCAGCGCCGCACCGGCACCGAAAGCCGAAGCCATTACCCCCACCGAAGTGCAGGCAGTGGACCCGGTCGGCGCCGCGCCGCTGGATGATCCGATCACTTGCCTGGCGCGCAGTATCTATTGGGAAGCCAAAGGCAAAGACACGCCGGAAATGGAGGCCGTGGCCAGTGTGGTGATGAATCGCCTCGGCCACGAAGGTTTCCCCGATACGGTATGCGCTGTCGTCAAACAAGGCTCGGAAACCAAGAGCTGCCAGTTTTCCTGGTGGTGCGACGGGCGTCCGGATCAGGTCAAGGAAGATGCCGAATACACGCTGGCCAAGGATATCGCCCGCAAAGCGCTGAACCGCCAACTCAAGGATCGCACCAACGGCGCGCTGTATTTCCATGACCGCAACGTGCATCCGAGCTGGGCCAAGGAATACCGCAGAACCGCTGAAACGAAAAAATTTCTCTTCTACAAACCTGCCGGTGGCGACGCGCGTTAAGCGCAGACCTGCCGCACACAATCGCGCAACCAGCGATGCGCCGGGTCGGCGTCCATGCGCGGGTGCCAGAGCATCGACACGCTGATGTCCGGCATCGCGAAGGGCAGGGCGAAACTGTGCAGGCCCGTGCGCAGTTTGCTCGTATGCCTTTGCGGGACGGTGGCGATCAGCTCTGATTCACGCACAAGCGTCAGCGCCGCCGAGAATCCACCGAATGAAGTGACGATGTCCCGCGTCAGTCCGAACGCGAGCAAGGCTTCGTCGACCGGGCCGCTGCTTCGCCCGCGCCGAGAGATGAGAATGTGCTGGCCGGCGGCGAAGCGCTTGCTGGTGATTTTTCCGGCGCTCAAGGCATGCCCCTCACGCACCACACCGATCCACTGATCCTGAAACAGGATGCGGCTGTGCAGCGTCGGGTCGGTGCTGTCATCGACCACGCCGGTTTCCAGATCGACGCGACCTTCGCGCAGCGGCGTGCTGTCCTTTTCGGCTTTCTGCACAAAACGCAGGCGCACGCCGGGTGCTTCTTCGGCGATCCGCGCGAGCAGGGCGGCGGCAAAGGTTTCAACAAAACCGTCGGTGTTGCGCAGGGTGAAGGTGCGTTGCAAGCGGCCGGGGTCGAGCACTTCGGCAGGCCGTAAAACCGCTTCGGCGTCTTGCACCAGATGACTGACCCGTTCGCGCAGTTCCAGTGCGCGCGGCGTCGGTACCAGGCCACGACCCGCTCGCACCAGCAACGGATCCCCCGTGGTTTCGCGCAGACGGGCGAGGGCGCGGCTCATGGCCGATGGACTCAACTGCAGGCATTTGGCAGCGCGGGCGACGCTGCCTTCGCGCAATAAAACGTCGAGGGTAATCAGCAGGTTCAGATCCGGGGCGGTCATGACATGGCGTTCCATGCAGGTATTGAGTGCAAAGCATGCGTCTTGCGCCGTGTGTTGTCGAGGCTCAGGCTATGGCCGGTCACCTTTGCACTGTGAGCCTGCCATGTCCCAAGAATCCCTGAGCACTTCGGCCCGATGGGCGCTGACCAGTCTGGCCCTGTCGATGTTGATGCCGTCGCTGGACACCAGTATTGCCAACGCAGGGTTGCCGATTCTGGCGACGGCGTTCGAGGCGACGTTTCAACAGGTGCAATGGATCGTGCTGGCTTACCTGCTGGCGATCACCACGCTGATCGTCAGTGTCGGGCGGCTGGGCGATGGCTTTGGTCGACGTCGATTGCTGTTGATCGGGATCGGCATTTTCACCAGCGCTTCGTTGGCCTGCGCGCTGGCACCGGGACTGGGCTGGCTGATCGGTGCGCGAGCGGTGCAAGGCGTCGGCGCGGCGATCATGTTCGCCTTGACCGTGGCGTTGGTGGCCGATGCGGTGTCCAAATCGCGGGCGGGCAGCGCGATGGGGTTGCTGGCAACAATGTCGGCGACGGGCACCAGTCTCGGGCCGTCGCTGGGCGGGCTGTTGATGACGCATGTCGGCTGGCAGGCGATATTTTTGCTCAACGTACCGCTGGGCTTGCTCAATGCGTGGCTGGTGTACCGCTATTTGCCGGCGGATCGGGCAACAGGGCCGCGAGTCGCGTTCGATTATTCTGGCAGCGTGGTGCTGGTGTTGACGCTGGCGGCCTATGCGCTGGCAATGACCCTTGAAGGTTTCACCGTGCCGTTGCTGCTGACCAGCCTGTGCGGCGCAGGATTGTTCATCGTGGTCGAGATGAAGGCCAAGTCGCCGCTGATTCGTTTGTCGCTGTTTAGCGACGCGCGATTGAGCAGCAGTCTGACGCTGACGTTGCTGGTGACCACGGTGATGATGACCACGCTGGTGGTCGGTCCGTTTTACTTGCACCGGGGTTTGGGTCTCAGCAGCACAATGGTCGGCGTGGCGTTATCGATCGGACCGCTGTTGTCTGCGTTTGGCGGTGTGCCGGCCGGGCGTCTGGTGGATCGTTTCGGCGCGCGCCGGATCGTGCCGGGCGCGTTGCTTGGCATGGCCTGCGGTTGTGGCTTGCTGGCGCTGTTGCCGATGAGTCTGGGGTTGCCCGCCTATTTGCTGCCGATTGCAGTGGTCGCCGTCGGCTATGCGCTGTTTCAGGCGGCGAACAACACCGGGTTGATGGCCGGAGTTCGTCAGGAGCAGCGCGGCGTGGTTTCGGCGATGCTCGGGCTGGCGCGCAATCTTGGCTTGATTACCGGGGCGGCAGTAATGGGTGCGGTGTTTGCGCTGGCGGCGGGGGATCCAACGCAGGCGCCGGCAACGGCGATTGCCAGTGGATTGCATATCACTTTCGGCGTCGCCTCAGCACTGATGCTGACAGCCCTGATCATCAGCCGAGCCGAGATCAAGCTGTGGGAGCGACAGCGCGCCGATTCGACCTGCTCGCGGTAGCTGCGGGTCAGGGAAAGTTGATGTTGATCAAGCTGACCTCATAGCTGGCAAGCCAGCTCCCACAGGGTTTTGGGTTGGCCGGAAATCTGGATTCAGCGCCAATCATTGTGGGAGCTGGCTTGCCAGCGATGACGGCGGAAAAGTCGATGAAGGTGATTGCCGGGCGGGGAAGAACAATTCGAAGCAGGTGATGCCATCGACACTGCTGACGTTATAGCGGCCCTGATGCAACTGCATGATGGTCGCGACAATCGACAGGCCCAGACCATTGGATTGCGCCGAGCGCTCGCGTGACTGATCGACGCGGTAAAAACGCTCGAACAGCCGGGCTAAATGTTCAGGCGCAATGGTTGTGCCCTGATTGCGCACCCGCAGATAACTGCCATCCAACTCGGCAATTGCCTCCACCTGCACCGTCGAATCCGCCGCGCCGTACTTGATCGCATTGGCGCACAGATTGGCCAGTGCGCGGCGTAGCAGCATCGGCTCGGCCCAGATCACACCGCTGCCACGGGCCTCGATACTCATCCCGACATCTGCCGCCAATCCTTCAAAGTAATCGGCAATGCGTTGCATCTCATCCGCCGCGTCCAGCTCCTGGCGCTGGCTCAGGGCACTGGCCGGATCGGTGCGCGCCAGAAACAGCATGTTGTCGAGCATCCGCGTCAGCCGTTCGAGCTCTTCGACGTTGGAGGCGAGCAACTGCTGATAAGCCTCGATACTGCGATTCTGCTGCAGCGCGACCTGGGTTTCGCCGAGCAGATTGTTGATCGGCGTGCGCAGTTCATGGGCCATGTCGGTGGACACCTGACTCAATTGCGCAAAACCCGTGGCGAGGCGGTCGAGCATGGCATTGAACGCCTCGATCATCGGCTGCAATTCTCGCGGCGCACCGCTGCTGGCGAGGCGTTCGCCAAGGTTGCCGACACCAATGCCATGAGCGTGCTTCGCCAGTTGCCGCAACGGCAGCAAACCGCGATACACCAGCAAACAACCGACCACCGCCAGTAACAGCGCCGCCAGCGAGGCGAGTCCATAAACACTCAAACGGTAATTGGCGAGCATCGCCGTGCGCTCGCTCATCAGGCGCCCGGTGGTGACTTGCAGATTGCCCAGTTCGCCGGAATCGATACTCGCCGCCACCGCCGAAAACGGCACGCCGTCGACGCTGGGCAGATGCTGTACGTCTTTGAGTGTCATCGCATGATCGATGGGTACCGCTGGCAACGTCGGTGTATTCAGGTTGCCCGGGTTGACCACCAGCAGCGGCGGTTGCCCCGGCGTGCCGATGGTCAGCAGTGCTTCGTGGTTGCCGAGCATGTTCTGGAACAGCGCCGGTTTGTTCTTGATCAGCTCCAGAGTGTTGCTGTCGTTGAGAAAGGTGCGCAACTGATCGACGCGGCTGACCAGTGCTGTGTCATCACGGCGGATCAACTGTTGCTCCAGTTCGTTGTACAGCGCAGCGCCGAGGCCAGCCAGCGAGGCGAACGCAAGCAGGGCGAACACCAGCGCCAGGCGCAAGGTCAACGAATACGGCCGAGGGCTGCTCATGGCTGCGTATCGAAGCGATAACCGATGCCGCGCACGCTGTGGATCAGCTTGAGCTGGAACGGATCATCGATCTTCGCCCGCAAGCGGCGCACGGCGACATCGACCACATTGGTGTCGCTGTCGAAATTCATGTCCCACACCCGTGAGGCAATCAGCGAACGCGCCAGCACTTGCCCGGTATGCGTGGCGAACAACTGCAGCAACGCAAACTCTTTGTTGGTCAGGGTGATGCGTACACCGGCACGGCTCACGCGGCGCTTGAGTACGTCGATCTGCAGGTCGGCGACTTGCAGTTGTTCGTCTTCATGGATCGGCCCGCGCCGGGTCAGGGTGCGCAGGCGCGCCACCAGTTCGGCAAAGGAAAACGGCTTGATCAGGTAATCATCAGCGCCCAGTTCCAGGCCTTTGACGCGGTCAGCGATGTCATCGCGAGCAGTGAGGAACAGCACCGGCGTGTCAGCCTCCTTGCGCAACCGGCGCAGGACTTCCCAGCCATCCATTTTCGGCATCATCACATCGAGCACGATCACATCGAAACTGTGTTCCAGCGCCAGGTGCAGCCCGTCGGCACCGTCGCGGGCGAGGCTGACGCTGTAACCCAGTTCCTGTAATCCGTTGAGCAGGTAATTGCCGGCCTTGGGTTCGTCTTCGACAACCAGAATATTCATCGATCAGTCTCAATGGTCATTGATGCAACCGCTGCCTTGTACCTGATAGTCCAGCACATGCTCGCGGCCCTGATGGTCGAGATAATTCAATTGCGCCGGGACCACGCCACACGCTTGTGAAATATCGGTGCTGGACAGGACTTTGTCGACATCCAGCTTGACGTAGAAGCCGGATTTGTCATGAATCACGGCGGTGTCGGGCATGTTCGCGGCGAACGCGCTGCCGGTGGCGAGGAGGGCGGTGAAGGCGAGCAGGAGGCTTTTCATGATCAGTCACTCAGTGGTCAAAGTTGATCGGCATTGGCGCCGGGACAACTTCAGGCTACCGAGCGATCCGCACGGCAAACCGACAGCTGAATGACAAAGTTGTAATGAAAGGTACTGCGAATCTTCCTGTAGGAGCTGCCGAAGGCTGCGATCTTTTGATCTTGCTTCTAAAAGTCAAAGTCAAAAGATCTCAGCCTTCGGCAGCTCCTACAGGGGATTTGTGGTGGTCGGTCAGCTCGCGTGGGTATTGAGGATGCTCGCCACCTGCTGCGGCTGGCAGTTCAGATAAGGCGAGGACTTCAACCAGCGCTGATCCGGGTACCACGAAAACATGAACTGGCCGTTCTTCAAGCGGTCGATCACCTGTTTGGCAATCTGTGGCCGTACCGCCGGGCAGCCCTGGCTGCGGCCGATGCGCCCCTGTTTCTTGCTCCACAACGGATTCACATAGCTGGCGGCGTGAATGACGATCGCACGATCGCGGGCCATGTCATTGAAACCCGGCTCCAGACCGTCCATGCGCAGCGAATAACCGTGGGTGCCGCTGTAACTTTCCTGGGTGCGGAACAGGCCGAGGCTGGACTGGTAACTGCCTTCGACATTGGAAAACTGCGTGGCGAAGTTTTCCCCGGAGTTGGAGCCGTGGGCGACCAGATCGCGCAGCACCAATTTCTTTTTGCTCAGGTCGAAGATCCACAGGCGGCGTTCGGTGGACGGTTGCGAATAGTCGATGATCGCCAGATGGCGGGACGGCTTCGCACCGTTGTTGACCGCGCATTGCATGGCGTTCAACGCACCTTTCAGCGCTTGGGGATTGAGTTCTGGCGCGGCGTGCGCGAGGCTGGTGAAGAGAACCGGCGATGGTTTGCCGGCGGCAAAAACTGGACTGGTCACGACGATAGCGGTGGCAGTCAGCAGAAGTCGGCGCAAAAACGTCAACATTTTATAAAGTGTCCTCACTTGCTACATATTTGGCACTTTGGCTCCTGACTCCCAGTCAATACCCGCAAGCCCGCAGATCGAGCCTGACTGTTCAGCGCACCTGATGTAAGGTTGGCCATCATCTAGACGGCCATGGATTGGAGTAAAGCAGTTGTTCAAAAAGTACGCATGCTACTTGAGCATTTGTTTGCTCGCTGCGCCGTTTGTCGCTTGTGCCGATGAGCCGCTGCCACCGCTGGAGACATTGCCAACACCACCGGCGGAAATGCCGGTCGAGCCGCAAAGTCCGTTGCAGGCGGTGTTGATCAGTCTGGCGCAGTCGTGTCCGGCGATTGCCACGCGCCTCAACGGCCCGGCGCTGACGCAACTGCAAGCGTTCTACCAGCAGCAGGACTGGATGCCGGTGTGGGCCAACGAATCCGCACGATTGCCGGTGTTGCACGCGCAATTACAGCTGTTGGCCGATGATGGCCTCAATCCAAAAAACTATCCGATCGCCACCACTGCGCCTCAGGATGGCGAGTTGTGTGCCGACATCGACATCAGTCGCAACTATCTCCAGGCCCTGCAGGATTTGCACTACGGTCTCCTGCTGCAATCGCACTTCGAACCGCTGTGGCATGCCGACGCCACTCCGCGCGACCGTCAGGCGGAATTATTGGCCATCGCCGTTCCCGGCCTGCACGACATTCCCGCTGCGTTCGACCTTGCCCGTCCGCGTCTGGCGCAATATCAGGACCTGCGTCAGCTCTATGCGGCGCAACGGCTCAAAGTCTTGCCGCAATGGCAAGCGGTGGGCAACGGGCCGCTGCTGCGCCCGGCCATGGAAGACAAACGCGTACCGGAACTGGCCCAGCGTCTGTACAGCGAGGGCTATCTGACCCAGATCATTGGCACGCCCGGCAATGCGTATGACGGCGTGCTGGTCGACGCCGTGAAGAGTTTTCAGGCCAACCATTCCTTGCAGGCTGACGGTGTGGTCGGGCCGGGAACGATTGCTGAACTCAACATCAGTCCGCTGACCCGCCGCGAACAGTTGCGGGTCAACCTCGAGCGTTTCCGCTGGATGGCCCAGGACCTGGAGCCCAATGGCTTGCTGGTCAACGTCGCCGCCGCTGAACTGACGCTGTATCAGGGCGGCGTGGCGGTGTGGCAAACGCGCACTCAGGTTGGCCGCGCCGAGCGCCAGACGCCGTTGCTCAAATCCCGGGTGACACGCCTGACCCTGAACCCGACCTGGACCGTGCCGCCGACCATCTGGAAAGAAGACAAACTGCCGGAAATCCGCAAGGACCAGACCTTCCTCAGCCGCCAGAACCTGCAAGTGCTCGACGCCAACGGTCAGCCGCTGGCGGCAGCGGACATCGACTGGGACAACCCCGGCAACATCATGCTGCGTCAGGATGCCGGGCCGCGTAATCCGTTGGGGCAAATGGTCATCCGCTTCCCCAACCCGTTCTCGGTGTATCTGCACGACACGCCGAGCAAGGCGCTGTTCGAAAAAGGCCCGCGCGCCTTCAGCTCCGGCTGCGTGCGGGTCGAGCATCCGATGCAATTGCGCGACTTGTTGCTCACACCCGCAGAAAAGGCCCGCACCGAAACCCTGCTGGCCACCGGCACCACCCACGAATTTCGCCTGTCAGCGCCGGTGCCGATCCTGATGACTTACTGGACGGCACAGGTCGACAGCAGCGGCCGCGTGCGTTACTCACCGGACATCTACAGCCGTGACAGCGCCTTGCTCGCCGGCCTTGATCGGGCGCATTGAGCCTCAGCGGGTGCTCCGGTTCCAGAACACCCGCGCCAGCCACGCATCGACACTCAACTTGCCAGCGCCAGCGAACACCAGCGGCAGCAGCGCCGCCAGGTAAATCGCCGGCAGCTTGAAGTTGCCGAAACCTTTGTTAGTGATCGCATAACCCTGCGCCAACTCGCTCAGCGACGACCAGTCAGCCGGCCAGTGCACGGCGACGGTGGCGACAACAGTGACCACGATCAGCGAGATTGCCGAGATCCGCGTGCCGAAGCCGATCAGAATCGCCAGTGCGCAGATCAGTTCAGCCCACATCGACATTTCCCAGTTGAGCGTTGCCGGCAGGTGATCGAACGGGAAGGGGAATTTGTCCTGGATGTCTTCGAACCAGTTCTGCCCGTTGAATTTCTCCAGTCCGGACTCGAAGAATTCCCAGGCGATGAACAGGCGCAGGGTCAGTGGGGCGATCCACGTGCCGGCGCGGTCGAGGTTCAGGTGCAGGTGTTTGACCGCAGTTGAAAGGGTGGTGGTCATGAGGCGTCTCCGGTGAATTGAGTGAAATCGACCGGGTCATTTCAGCTTTGGGGTGTATCGGTGATGTGTCGGCAGGATGGCGGATTGTGCGTTTGGTGTGTCTGCGGCTTCCGGGTATACAGTGCGATACAGGCAAAAGCCCCTCACCC
>NZ_AKJR01000045.1:0-15871 GCF_000282235.1 Pseudomonas sp. GM24
CGGCAGCTCCTACAGGGAAAATGCATTCCAATGTAGGAGCTGCCGAAGGCTGCGATCTTTTCACAGACGCCGATTACGCGCCTGGAACGAAGTGCTTCTGCGCCGTGCCGCGAGCGATCAGGCGGGAGATGTAGTCGAGCTTCTGCGCATCCTGGTCGACAAAGCGGAACGTCAGTTGCAGCCAGTCGCTGTCCGGTTTCGGCTCAAACGCAACGACGGCGTGCAGGTAGCCGTTGAGGCGGGCAATTTCGGCGTTGTCGCCCTGCTCCAGATCGAGCACGGCGCTATCGAGGATCTGCGGCAGGGTGTCGGTGCGTTTCACCACCAGCAACGCTTCCTTGATGCTCAAAGCCTTGATCACACATTGCTGAGTACCGCTTGGCAGACGCAACTGGCCCTGACCACGGCCACTGGCCGGCGCCGACGCGGCGACGGGTGCCTTGACCGGTGGGCTGTTGAGCAAACCACGGGACGGCGCGGCGGCGGGCGCTGGCGCGGCAGCTGCCGGTTTGGCGAACGGGTTGACCGCAGCCGCTGCCGGGGCACCGCCGACCACGGCAGGCTTGCCACCGGTCAAGGCGCTCAGAGAATCGTTACCGAACGCCGAGTTCATCTTGGTCGGCGCGCTGTTCATCAGGGTATCGAGCTTGCCGACCTTGTTCAGCGCCTGTTTGACCTTGGTCAGCAGTTGCTCGTTGGTGAACGGCTTGCTGACGTAACCGGAAACACCGGCCTGAATCGCCTGCACGACGTTTTCCTTGTCGCCACGGCTGGTGACCATGACGAATGGCATGGTCTTGAGGTTGTCTTGTTCGCGGCACCAGGTCAGCAGTTCGAGACCGGACATTTCCGGCATTTCCCAGTCGCAGAGCACCAGGTCGAACGCTTCCTTGGCCAGCATGGCCTGAGCCTTCTTACCGTTGACGGCGTCCTCGGTACGGATCCCCGGAAAGTAATTACGCAGGCACTTTTTCACCAGGTCACGAATGAACGAAGCATCGTCCACGACCAACACACTGATCTTGCTCATCCAACACCCCTATTAAAATCCCGGCAAGCATAACGCTGGCTGATGGCACATTGCCAAAACTCTTCAGTCACGCCGGGACTTTTCGTTCGCGGGTGCTGCTTTTTAATTCGATCTGCCTTGTGAAAAGCACAAACAAAAACGCCCGGCCAAAGGGCCGGGCGCTTTTCTCAGGCAATCTTACTTATCGTCAACATCGCCCGGAACATTAGCGGTTTCGCCGCTTGTGCCTTCAACTTCTTCTTTCATGCGCTTGAGGCCCATGTGGCGTACGTCGGTACCGCGCACCAGGTAGATGACCAGTTCGGAGATGTTGCGCGCGTGATCGCCGATGCGTTCCAGCGAACGCAGCACCCAGATGATGCTCAAGACCCGCGAGATAGAGCGCGGGTCTTCCATCATGTAGGTCGCCAACTCACGCAGGGCGGTTTTGTATTCGCGGTCGATGATCTTGTCGTACTGCGCCACCGACAACGCCAGATCAGCGTCGAAACGGGCAAACGCATCCAGCGCATCGCGGACCATGTTGCGCACCTGGTCGCCGATATGGCGAACCTCGACGTAACCGCGCGGCGCTTCACCTTCTTCGCACAGCTGAATCGCGCGGCGAGCGATCTTGGTCGCTTCGTCACCGATGCGCTCAAGGTCGATCACCGACTTGGAAATACTGATGATCAAACGCAGGTCGGACGCCGCCGGTTGACGACGGGCAAGAATGCGCAGGCATTCTTCGTCGATGTTGCGTTCCATCTGGTTGATCTGGTCATCAATCTCGCGCACCTGCTGAGCCAAGCCGGAATCGGCCTCGATCAGCGCGGTCACCGCGTCGTTGACCTGCTTCTCGACCAGCCCGCCCATGGCCAGGAGGTGGCTGCGCACTTCCTCAAGCTCAGCGTTGAACTGCGCGGAGATGTGGTGGGTAAGGCCTTCTTTACTAATCATGTTGGCGTCCTTGGAGCGTCCGGTAAGGTGCGGTGGGCCGCAGCGTCAATTCTGTGAATAACCCGCAACTGTCAGCCATAACGACCGGTGATGTAGTCTTCGGTCTGCTTCTTCGCCGGATTGGTGAACAAGGTGTCGGTGTCGCCGAATTCGACCAGTTTGCCCATGTACATGAACGCGGTGTAGTCCGAAACCCGCGCAGCCTGCTGCATGTTGTGGGTCACGATGACGATGGTGAACTTGGATTTCAGCTCGTAGATCAGCTCTTCAACCTTCAGGGTCGAGATCGGGTCGAGGGCCGAGCACGGTTCGTCGAGCAGCAGCACTTCCGGCTCGACCGCGATGGTACGGGCGATCACCAGACGCTGTTGCTGACCGCCAGACAGGCCGAGTGCCGATTCATGCAGACGGTCTTTGACTTCGTCCCACAGTGCCGCGCCTTTCAACGCCCACTCGACCGCTTCGTCGAGGACGCGCTTTTTGTTGATGCCTTGAATGCGCAGGCCGTACACCACGTTTTCATAGATGGTTTTCGGGAACGGGTTCGGCTTCTGGAACACCATGCCGACGCGACGACGCAGCTCGGCAACGTCTTCGCCTTTGCGATAGATGTTGTTGCCGTAGAGGTTGATCGCGCCTTCGACGCGGCAGCCGTCAACCAGATCGTTCATGCGGTTGAAGGTGCGCAGCAACGTCGATTTACCGCAGCCGGACGGGCCGATGAACGCGGTCACGCGCTGCTTCGGGATGTTCATGCTGACGTCGAACAATGCCTGCTTCTCGCCGTAGTACAGGCTCAGGCCCGGCACTTCGATGGCCACGGTTTCCTGCGCCAGATTCAGGCTTTGCTTGTCGCGACCCAGGGCAGACATGTTGATGCCGTGGCTATGTGTTTCGTGCTGCATGGGAGGCTCCCTGTGCTAACAAATTCGGTTCGTTGAACCACTGGCCTTGCCAATGGGTTACTGAAAATCTGTGGCTTGCGCCGATCCTTGTGGGAGCTGGCTTGCCAGCGATGGCATCAGCGCGGTGTTACTGGCTGACCGAGTCGCCTGCATCGCTGGCAAGCCAGCTCCCACAGGATTTGTGTTAACTGTCCAAAGCTTTGTATTTTTCACGCAGGTGGTTGCGGATATACACCGCCGACAGGTTCAACGTCGCGATGACCAACACCAGCAACAGCGCCGTGGCGTACACCAGCGGACGCGCCGCTTCGACGTTCGGGCTCTGGAAGCCGACGTCATAGATGTGGAAGCCCAAGTGCATGATCTTCTGATCCAGGTGCAGGTATGGGTAGTTGCCGTCCACCGGCAGCGACGGCGCCAGTTTCACCACACCCACCAGCATCAGCGGCGCCACTTCACCGGCGGCGCGAGCCACGGCGAGAATCATGCCGGTCATCATCGCCGGGCTGGCCATCGGGATCACAATCTTCCACAACGTTTCAGCCTTGGTCGCGCCGAGGGCCAACGAGCCTTCACGCACAGTACGCGGGATACGCGCCAGACCTTCCTCGGTCGCGACGATCACCACCGGCACCGCCAGCAGCGCCAAAGTCAGCGAGGCCCAGAGCAGACCCGGGGTACCAAAGGTCGGTGCCGGCAATGCTTCGGGGAAGAACAAGCGGTCAACCGAACCACCGAGTACGTAAACGAAGAAGCCCAGACCGAACACGCCATAAACGATCGCCGGAACGCCAGCGAGGTTGTTCACCGCGATGCGGATAATCCGCGTCAGAGTGTTCTGCTTGGCGTATTCACGCAGGTACACCGCCGCCAGTACGCCGAACGGGGTAACGATCATCGCCATAATCAGGGTCATCATCACGGTGCCGAAGATCGCCGGGAAGATCCCGCCTTCGGTGTTGGCTTCACGCGGGTCATCCGAAAGGAATTCCCAGATCTTGCTGAAGTAGAAACCGACCTTGGTAAAGGTGCTCATCGCGTTCGGCTGGTAGGCGTGAACCACTTTGCCCAGACCGATTTCGATCTCTTTGCCGTTGGCATCGCGAGCGGTCAGGGCATCGCGGTTGAACTGCGCATGCAGATCGGCCAGGCGTGCTTCGATGTCCTGATAACGCGCATTCAGTTCGGCGCGCTCGGATTCCATGTCCGCTTGTGCGGTGGCGTCGAGCTTGCCTTCCAGTTCCAGTTTGCGACCGTGCAGACGGATGCGCTCAAGGCCTGCGTTGATTGCACCGATGTCAGTCTTTTCCAGCGACTTCAGTTGTGCCGCCAGCCCGTTCACACGGTTGATCCGCGCCTGCAGCTCAGGCCATGCAGCCTCGCCTTCGGCGATGACCTTGCCGTCCTGTTTGACGTTGACCAGGTAGCCGTAGAAGTTGCCCCACTCGCGACGTTCGATCGCCATCAACTCGGGTGGCGTGGTCTGGTTGGTCAGCCACTCGCCGACGATCCAGGTGAAGTCGTTGCCATTCAGGTCACGGTTGCCGACCTTGATCAGCTCGCGGGTCATGAATTCCGGGCCTTCATCGGGCACCGGCAAACCGGCACTCTTCAGACGGGCACGGGGCACTTCTTCCTTCTGTACCACTTCGCCGATGACCAGGTGATTGGCCTGGCCCGGTACGTCGTAATGGGCGTGGACCAGGTCCGCCGGCCAGAAGTGACCCAGACCACGCACGGCAATTACCGCCAGCAGGCCAATGGTCATGATGACCGCGATGGACACCGCGCCACCGCTGATCCAGACGCCCGGGGCGCCGCTCTTGAACCATCCTTTCAGGGAGTTCTGTTTCACAGACTTCTACCTTTGCTTAAAGCGACGAGTATTTCTTGCGCAGACGCTGACGAATCAGTTCTGCCAGGGTATTCATGACGAAGGTGAACAACAGCAGTACCAGCGCCGAGAGGAACAGCACGCGGTAGTGGCTGCCGCCGACTTCCGACTCGGGCATTTCCACCGCGACGTTGGCAGCCAGGGTGCGCAGGCCTTCGAACAGGTTCATTTCCATGACCGGGGTGTTACCGGTGGCCATCAGCACGATCATGGTTTCGCCGACCGCACGGCCCATGCCGATCATCAGCGCCGAGAAAATCCCCGGGCTGGCAGTCAGGATCACCACGCGAGTCATGGTCTGCCACGGCGTGGCACCGAGGGCCAGCGAGCCAAGGGTCAGGCCGCGCGGCACACTGAACACGGCGTCTTCAGCGATCGAGTAGATGTTCGGGATCACCGCAAAACCCATGGCCAGACCGACCACCAAAGCGTTGCGCTGGTCGTAGGTGATGCCGAGGTCGTGGGAGATCCACATGCGCATGTCGCCGCCGAAGAACCAGTTCTCCATGAACGGGCTCATGTACAGCGACAGCCAGCCCACAAACAGAATTACTGGAATCAGCAGCGCACTTTCCCAACCGTCCGGGACTTTCAGGCGGATCGATTCAGGCAAGCGGCTGAAGGTGAAACCGGCGACCAGAATGCCGATCGGCAACAACATCAGCAGGCTGAAGATGCCTGGCAGATGCCCTTCGACATACGGCGCGAGGAACAGGCCGGCGAAGAAACCGAGGATCACCGTCGGCATTGCTTCCATCAGCTCGATCACCGGTTTGACCTTGCGGCGCATGCCCGGGGCCATGAAGTACGCGGTGTAGATCGCCGCAGCCACAGCCAGCGGCGCGGCCAGCAGCATCGCGTAGAACGCAGCTTTCAGGGTGCCGAAGGTCAGCGGTGAGAGGCTCAGTTTCGGTTCAAAATCGGTGTTGGCGGCGGTCGATTGCCAGACGTATTTAGGCTCGTCGTAGTTCTCGTACCAGACCTTGCTCCACAACGCGCTCCAGGAGACTTCCGGGTGCGGGTTATCGAGCAGCAGCGGTTGCAGCTTGCCGCCGGCTTCGACGATCACACGGTTGGCACGCGGCGACAGACCGAACAGACCTTGGCCTTCCACCACTTGATCGACCAGCAAAGTGCGGTGCGCGGTGCTGTGGAACACGCCGAGCTTGCCGCTGGCATCCAGTGCGAGGAAGCCTTTGCGACGTTCTTCAGCGCTGATTTCAACGATCGGCGTGGTGCCCATCTGGAAGGTGCGGATCTGCTTCAGGCGCAGCTCGCCATCGGTGTCGCGGGCCATGAACCATTGGGCCAGACCACCCTTGGAGTCACCGATGATCAGCGAGATACCACCAACCAACTGCGTGGTCGCGGTGACTTCGGCGTCAGCGTTTTCCAGCAGTTTGTAGCGACCGTTGAGGCTCTTGTCGCGCAGGCTGAACACATCGGCCTGAGCACGACCGTTGACCACGTACAGCCACTGCTGGCGCGGGTCGACGAAGATGTTTTTCACCGGTTCAGTCATCTGCGGCAGATCGATACGCTTCTGCTCGTTGGTGACTTCGCCGGTCATCATGTTTTCTTCGCTGGTCAGCGACAGCACGTTGAGTTGCGAACCGGTCGAACCGACCAGCATCAGCGTCGTATCGGTGGCGTTCAGGCTGACATGTTCAAGCGCACCGCCGGCTTCGTTCAACGCGATCGGCGTCTCGCCATACGGATACTCGATGGCCGGGGTGATGGTTTTCTTGCCATCGGGGTAGCTGACTTTATAGGTGTGACGGAACACCAGCGCCTGACCGTTGGACAGGCCGACGGCTACCAGCGGATGGCCCGGCTGGTCTTCACCAATGGAAGTCACGGTGGCGCCGGCCGGAACCGGCAGATCGACGCGCTTCAGTTCAGCGCCACTGTCGATATCAAAGAACAATGCCTGACCCTTATCGGAAACGCGCATGGCCACCTGATTCTGCTCTTCGAGCGAAATCATCAGCGGCTTGCCGGCGTCCTGCATCCAGGCCGGGGTGATCGAGTCTTTCGCGGTCAGGTCGGCACCCTGGAACAGCGGCGCCACCACGTAGGCGAGGAAGAAGAAGATCAGGGTGATGGCTGCCAGCACCGCGAGACCGCCAACGAGGACGTACCAGCGGGTGAAGCGATCCTTGAGCGCACGAATGCGGCGCTTGCGTTGCAGCTCAGGCGTATTGAAATCAATGCGCTTGGGAGGATTAGTAGTCATTTGGGAATTGGCCAGATCATTCATGCGCTCACCCTAGCGATCCTGTATGACAGAAAGATGACAATGCAGTGACGCAGCAAATCCACCGCCAGCGGGACTGGCAGAGGATCAAAAATTTGAGGTGTGGAAAAGGCCGGCCTGCGCGCAGATCCGGCCTTTTACCTGAGTCCGGTGGGGTTCACCCTGGACTCAATTTGTTACTTCTTTGCGACAGCGCCGCCTTCCTGCAGACCCAGGTCAGCCAGTGCTTTAGCAGCGACCTTGGCTGGCAACGGGATGTAACCGTCTTTCACCACAACTTCCTGGCCCTGCTTCGACAGCACCAGTTTCACGAACTCGGCTTCCAGCGGAGCCAGAGGCTTGTTCGGGGCTTTGTTGACGTAAACGTAGAGGAAACGCGACAGCGGGTATTTGCCGTTCAGGGCGTTTTCTTCGGTGTCTTCGATGAAGTCGGTGCTGCCTTTCTTGGCCAATGGCACGGTTTTCACGCTGGCGGTCTTGTAACCGATACCCGAGTAACCGATGCCGTTCAGCGAGGAGCTGATCGACTGCACGACCGAAGCCGAGCCTGGTTGTTCGTTGACGTTCGGTTTGTAGTCGCCTTTGCACAGGGCTTCTTCTTTGAAGTAGCCGTAGGTGCCGGATACCGAGTTACGGCCGAACAGTTGTACTGGTTTGTTGGCCAGGTCGCCGGTCACACCCAGTTCGCCCCAGGTTTTCACGTCGGCTTTGGCGCCACACAGACGGGTCGACGAGAAGATCGCATCAACCTGCTCCATGGTCAGGTGCTGGATCGGGTTGTCTTTGTGTACGAAGACAGCCAGGGCATCAACGGCCACCGGGATAGCGGTTGGCTTGTAGCCGTACTTCTGCTCGAAGGCCGCCAGTTCGGTGTCCTTCATCTTGCGGCTCATCGGGCCCAGGTTGGAGGTGCCTTCAGTCAGTGCAGGTGGCGCAGTGGCGGAGCCGGCGGCCTGAATCTGGATGTTTACGTTCGGGTATTCTTTTTTGTAGTTCTCAGCCCAGAGGGTCATGAGGTTGGCCAGGGTATCGGAGCCGACGCTGGACAGGTTGCCCGACACACCAGTGGTCTTGGTGTAGCTCGGGATAGCAGGGTCAACAGCGGCAACCGCGTTGGCAGTCGCAACGCCAGCAGCGACAAAAGTCATTGCCGCCATCAAACGCTTCAGTTTCATGCCTTACTCCTAGCAGATAGGGTGTGTTAAGTCGGGGCCAAGTATCAGCAGGCCGTGTGAACACTCTATGGCTGAAATATGACAATTGGATGAAAGGCCAGCATGGGCATCACCTTTAAAAAAGGAAACGCTTTGCAGGTTGACAAATCATCTTCTAAATATAGTCTTGTCAACCACGAGAGGGCCCCATGATAAACGATCGAATTCGCCGCGCACGTCTGCAAAAAGGCCTCAGCCTTGAGGCTTTGGCGATGGAGCTTGGCGACATAACCAAGCAAGCCTTGAGCAAATATGAGAAAGGGTTGAGTACCCCTAACTCAACTCGTCTGCTGCAACTGGCCAGAGCGCTTCAGGTCAGCCCTGAGTATTTCTTCCGCGTGGAAGCAATTGCGCTGGCGCCTCTGGAGTTTCGAAAACTGGCCCGAATGCCTAAATATCGCCAGGCACAGGTGGAAGAGAAAATTCGGGAACACCTTGAGCGTTACATCGCGCTTGAGGAGTGTTTCGATCCTGCCGACATACATACCCCAGCTACTCCGGCACAAATGATCCCCGTTTCCTGCCTTGAGGACGCCGAACGCGCAGCAGAGCAACTTCGTCAGTTCTGGGGAATTGGTAGCGACCCTATAGCCAATCTCACCGAACAGTTGGAGGAGCACAGCATAAAGGTCGCCATGCTAAACGGCCCGGACGATTTCGACGGCGCTTGCGCCGCCACCGGTAACGGCGAGCACGTGTTGATTGCACTGAATGCCGATCGCCCAGGCGAACGAATCAGGTTCACTGCCGCGCATGAACTCGGCCACTGGGTCATGGCATTACCCGAGGATATGCCGGAGAGGGACAAGGAAAATTGCTGCCATCGATTCGCTGGCGCGTTTCTCTACCCGGCGAAAAGTGTCACCGGTGACTTCGGCAGCCATCCTCGCTCCAGAGTTCATCCACGAGAATTGCTGATTGCAAAGCGTCAATACGGGATCTCAATGCATGCAGCGTTAAGACGCCTGAAAGATCTGAAGCTTCTTAGCGAAAGTGGCTATAAATCCCTCACTATCCAATTCAGCGCCAACGGCTGGCGCAAATCAGAACCTGAGCCGCTACCTTGCAAACCGCCGCAAAGATTTGAGTCGCTAGCATTCTGGGCGTTGGCAGAAGGGCTGATCACCAAGTCTCGGGCTGCCGAACTCCTGCGCAAACCAGTTAGCGCACTGGACCCCAATTTCCTGGGTTCACTGGAGAATGCATGAGTTTGATCTTCATCAGTGATACGAATATCTGGATTGATTTCAGAAACGCCGGATTACTGGAGCAAATGTTTCGATTGCCATTCACACTTTGCTGCACCGACTTTGTCATGCATGAACTTGCCGACTTTCCCCACCAGGAACTGCTTGATCGAGGGCTGAGTGTCGAATCGTTCGATGAATCTGGCGTGATCAGACTCTTTGAGCTGAAAGTCGAACACAACAACAGCTCACTGGCAGACGTGTCTTGTTACCTGCTCGCACAGGAAACAGGACGTCCGTTGCTGACCGGAGATGGCAAGTTAAGGCGCCAGGCACAACGAGATGGACTGGAGGTGCACGGCGCTCTTTGGTTACTTGATCTGATGGTTGAGCATCAAGTAATTGAAAAGTCGGATGCCGCAAACGCCTTGGCCCACATGCTTGAGCATGGCGCTCGACTCCCGACAGGAGAATGTGAATCAAGGCTCTCACGCTGGCGAGAGCCCTAGAAGCAGAATCTTGGGATCAGCGTCCCTTCTTCCACAGCCACGCCCCGACCAGAATCCCCATCGCACACAGCACCGCCACATAGTAGGCAGGCCCCATCGCGCTTTCTTTCAACAGCAGACTCACCACCATCGGCGTCAGGCCACCAAAGATCGCGTAAGCCACGTTGTACGAGAACGACAACCCGCTGAAGCGCACCACCGGCGGGAACGCTTTGACCATCACGTACGGCACCGCACCAATGGTGCCGACCAGAAAACCGGTCAGCGCATAGAGCGGGAACAGCCAGTTCGGGTGATCGGCGAGGCTGTGATAGAAGGTCCAGGAGCTGATCAGCAGACCCAGGCAACCAAATACGAACACCCGGCCTGCGCCAAAGCGATCCGCCAGTGCGCCGGAAATGATGCAGCCGATGCTCAGGAACACGATCGCCAGACTGTTCGACTGCAGCGACTCCGTCGGCGTGAAGTGATAGACCGTTTGCAGCACGGTCGGCGTCATCAGAATGACCACGACGATGCCAGCGGAGAGCAACCAGGTCAGCAGCATCGAGATTGCAATCGCGCCACGATGGTCACGCAGCACCGCGCGCAGCGGCACTTCTTCAGCCAAGGCTTTGCGCAGTTGCAGCTCGGCGAACACTGGGGTCTCGTGCAGCCAGCGGCGCAGGTAGACCGAGAACAGGCCGAACACACCGCCGAGCAGGAACGGGATTCGCCAGGCGTAATCGGACACCTCGGCAGGCGTATAGATGCTGTTGATCGCGGTGGCGACCAGCGAACCGAGCAGAATACCGGCGGTCAGGCCGCTGGTGAGCGTGCCGCAGGCGTAACCCATGTGCTTTTGCGGTACGTGTTCGGAAACGAAGACCCATGCCCCCGGCACTTCACCGCCAATCGCCGCGCCCTGAATCACCCGCATCAATAGAAGCAGGATCGGCGCCCACATGCCGATCTGCGCATACGTTGGCAGTAGACCCATGATCAAGGTCGGCACGGCCATCATGAAAATGCTCAGGGTGAACATCTTCTTGCGCCCCAGCAGGTCGCCGAAGTGCGCCATGACGATGCCGCCCAGCGGCCGCGCGAGGTAGCCGGCGGCGAAGATGCCGAAGGTCTGCATCAAGCGCAGCCACTCGGGCATATCGGCCGGGAAGAACAGCTTGCCGACCACCGTCGCGAAGAAAACAAAGATGATGAAATCGTAGAATTCCAGCGCGCCGCCGAGAGCGGACAGCGACAGAGTCTTGTAGTCATTGCGGGTCAATGGTCGTGCGGGTTGCTCGGGCTGCGCGAGGCTCGAAGGCGCTGTGGTCATGGCAAGGGCTTCTCTTATAGTCGGATCTGCCGCCACAACAACGCTGGCAGTGGCTCGGGCAGGTTCGGCACCATAGCAAATTGTTCGAAAAAGCACATAGAGGCGCGTAATTGACGGTCAAAATCAGAACCGGATGGTCGTCGCGGAGTCTACCGACCGATATACTCGCCACCTGCGCAGGATTTGTAAGAGGTTACTGTGCGAAAACGTTGTTGGCCCGTCCTTTGCTCGGGATTTAGCCTTTTTCGCAGAGTTTCCCTTTAGGCGCCTGATGGAAAACGTGACGAACGCAGTGTGTTCGGTGTTGAATCGTTTTTCTTGAAGACGGCTACCACCAGCAATACCCACGAAGAGTCACGGGTCAGAGGCCCCACGGCATGATAGAGCTCGAACAAGAAGATCCGATCCCGCAAGGCGACCTGGCCCTGCAAATCACCGCACTTCCACGCGAAACCAACGGCTTTGGCGATATTTTCGGCGGTTGGCTGGTAGCGCAGATGGATTTGGCCGGCACCGCAATGGCCAGCCGCGTGGCAGGTGGTCGTGTAGCGACCGTAGCCATTGATCGCATGGCGTTTCTCGTGCCAGTGGCAGTGGGTGCGCAATTGTCCTTTTATACCCAGACCCTGGAGATCGGCCGCAGCTCGATCCAGATGATGGTCGAAGTGTGGAGCGACGACCCGCTGTCCAGCGAGTGGCGTAAAGTCACCGAAGCCGTATTCGTCTTCGTCGCTATCGACGGCAGCGGTCGCACCCGCTCGGTTCCACCGCGCGCGCGTTAAACCTCGCGGCCGTTTTGCGGTCGATAACCGTCCCAAGTGTCTGATCGAGAGCTGTCCCATGAACACGCCCAACGTTGAAGCGGTGAAACTGGATGAACTGAACTGCTGGCGCATCCGCCACGGTCAGGCCGAAGTGCTGGTGACCCAGCAAGGCGCGCACATCCTCAGTTATCAGATCGATGGCCAGCCGCCGATCATCTGGCTCAACGACAAGGCCGAGTTCAAGACAGGTAAAAGCATTCGCGCCGGCGTGCCGGTGTGCTGGCCGTGGTTCGGCAAGTTCGAACGCAACCCGCAGAGCGTGCAGGCCATGTACACCGGTGAGCAACCGGCACCCGCGCACGGTCTGGTGCGGGCGATGGATTGGGAGCTGGGCGGCATCGAATCAGAGGCTGACGGCGTCAAGGTCGAATTCAAGCTGCCTTACCCCGAAGGTGGCCTGCCGGGCTGGCCGCATCAGGTTGATCTGAGCCTGACCCTGCATTTGTCCGACCAATTGAGCTTCAGCCTGACCAGCCATAACCGTGGCAGTGACACCGTCAGCCTGAGTCAGGCGCTGCACACGTATTTCGCAGTGAGTGACGTGCGCAATGTGCATGTCAACGGTGTCGATGGCTTGAATTACATCGAGACGCTGGATGACTGGAAAACCAACAGCCAGCAAGGTGACCTGCAGTTTGCCGGTGAGACCGACCGTATCTATCTCAATGCGCCGCCACAGCTGAGCATCGTCGACCCGACCTGGGAGCGGCGCATTGTGCTGACCGCCACCGGCTCGCGCACAGCAGTGATCTGGAACCCGTGGATCGATCGCGCGGCGGCGCTTGCTGACATGGATAACGATGGCTGGCAGCGCATGCTGTGCATCGAGACGGCTAATGTGATGGATGACGTTGTGGATCTGGCACCGGGTGCGAGCCATACCATGGGCGTCAGTGTCGCCAGCAAACCGCTTTAAGATCAAAAGATCGCAGCCTTCGGCAGCTCCTACATTGGAATGCATATCCCTGGAGGAGCTGCCGCAGGCTGCGATCTTTTGCTTCAGAGATCAGACTCCTGCACCACCCGCACTTTGTCCGCTTCCAACGCATACGCTGCGTCAGCCAGGTCATTGCTGACCTTTTCAACCTTCAGCGTGCCGGTCACCCACAACGGCGTGTAGATATCGTCCAGCTTCAAACCTTTCGGATAACGCACCAGCACCAGCTGATTCGGTGGCGGTGGCGGCACGTGGATGCAAGCGCCCGGATACGGCACGAGGAAGAACAGCGTGCTGCGACCCTTGGCGTCGGACTCCAGCGGCACCGGATAACCACCGATGCGAATGTGCTTGTCGTTCATCGACGCCACGGTTTTGGTCGAGTACATCACCGCCGGCAGACCTTTGGCCTGCTTCATCCCGCCCTTCTCGGTGAAGGTGCCGGTGGCTTCCGGGGAGTTGTGGTCGATTTCAGGCATGGCCTCGAGGGCCTTTTGATCCGACTTGGGCATCAGTTCGAGCCAATCGGTTTCCGGCAGTTCGCCGGCGTGGGCCAAACCGCTGCCCAGGAAGAGGAGAGTCAACAGAAGACGGCGCATGAAGGTGCTCGGTATAGAAAGGAAGGAACAGTGAATCGCCGAGCATTCTAGCCCTCCCGGCCACTTTGGCAGAGAGGGCTTTGTCGCTTTGGATCAGTTCTTTTTGATCAGGCCGTAGATCACCAGCAACACGATTGCGCCAACCAGTGCGCCGATGAAACCTGCGCCCTCGCCCGCGTGATAGATGCCCAGAGCCTGGCCGCCGTAAGTGGCCGCCAGCGAACCGCCGATACCGAGCAGGATGGTCATGATCCAGCCCATGCTGTCATCGCCCGGTTTCAGGAACCGCGCCAGCAGGCCGACGATCAAGCCGATAAAGATGGTTCCGATAATTCCCATGGCAATTCCCTCTCAAAGATAGATATGCGAAGCCTAGTCAGACTTTGGCATCCTGCCATGAGAGAACAGCGGCCCCTGAATGGTTCCGCCGCTGCCACATGAAACTGTCGTTACTCGGCGATCAGCGCTTCAACCTTGACGATCTGCGCCTGTAGCGTGGCCATGTCGGCGCAGCGCAGGTTGGCGTGGCCGACCTTGCGCCCGGCCTTGAAGGCCTTGCCGTAGTGATGCAGATGGCAGTCTTCGATGGCGATGACTTTCTCAACCGGCGGAACCACACCGATGAAGTTGAGCATCGCGCTCTCGCCAACCTTGGCGGTCGAACCCAGCGGCAGGCCGGCAACGGCGCGCAGGTGGTTTTCGAACTGGCTGCACTCGGCGCCTTCGGTGGTCCAGTGCCCGGAGTTGTGCACGCGCGGGGCGATTTCGTTGGCTTTCAGGCCACCGTCGACTTCAAAGAACTCGAACGCCATGACGCCGACGTAGTCGAGTTGCTTGAGCACACGGCTCGAGTAGTCTTCGGCCAGCGCCTGCAACGGGTGATCGGTACTGGCAACCGACAACTTGAGGATGCCGCTGTCGTGGGTGTTGTGCACCAGCGGATAGAACTTGGTTTCACCATCGCGAGCACGTACGGCGATCAGCGAGACTTCACCGGTGAACGGCACGAAGCCTTCCAGCAGGCAGGACACGCTGCCCAGCTCGGCAAAGGTGCCGACCACGTCTTCCGGTTTGCGCAGGACTTTCTGGCCCTTGCCGTCGTAACCCAGGGTGCGGGTTTTCAGTACGGCCGGCAGGCCGATCGAAGCCACCGCAGCGTCCAGATCGGCTTGCGACTGAATGTCAGCGAAGGCCGGAGTCGGGATGCCCAGGTCCTTGAACATGCTCTTTTCGAACCAGCGATCGCGAGCGATGCGCAGGGCTTCGGCGCTCGGGTAGACCGGGACGAATTGCGAGAGGAATGCCACGGTTTCGGCCGGGACACTTTCGAACTCGAAGGTCACCAGATCGACTTCATCGGCCAGTTGGCGCAGATGATCCTGATCGCCGTAATCGGCCCGCAGGTGTTCGCCCAAAGCGGCCGCACAGGCGTCCGGCGCAGGGTCGAGGAAAGCGAAGTTCATGCCCAGCGGAGTGCCCGCCAAGGCCAACATGCGACCCAACTGGCCGCCACCGATTACACCGATCTTCATCTCAACAACCTCAGGCAATACGTGGGTCTGGATTGTCCAGGACGCTGTCTGTCTGCTCGGCACGGAAGGTTTTCAGTACCGCGTGGAACTGCGGATGCTTGGCGCCGAGGATGCTCGCCGAGAGCAGGGCTGCGTTGATCGCGCCGGCCTTGCCGATGGCCAGGGTGGCGACCGGAATGCCCGCTGGCATCTGCACGATCGACAGCAGCGAGTCGACGCCCGAGAGCATGGCCGACTGCACTGGCACCCCCAGCACCGGCAGGTGGGTCTTGGCCGCACACATGCCTGGCAAGTGGGCTGCGCCACCGGCACCGGCGATAATCACCTCGATGCCGCGGCTTTCAGCCTCTTCGGCGTACTGGAACAGCAGATCCGGGGTGCGGTGGGCAGAGACCACTTTGACCTCGTACGGGATGCCGAGCTTTTCCAGCATATCGGCGGTGTGGCTAAGGGTGGACCAATCGGACTTGGAGCCCATGATCACGCCAACCAGTGCACTCATCGTCGCGCCTCTTCTCTCTGGAGCGCCCGCAGGCGCGTCATAAAACAACAAGCCACGCAGGTTGCGTGGCTTGATTGTACGAAAAATGGCCGGACGTGCCGGCCGAAGGCCGCGCAGTATACCGCAAAGAAAGCAATAAACAGCCCCCTGCGCGACCATCCGTCATCTGCCGCAAATGCCCGGTTTTATTGACCTGAAGGTCAGCCAAAAAGATCAAAAGATCGCAG
>NZ_AKJR01000046.1:0-14757 GCF_000282235.1 Pseudomonas sp. GM24
CGCGATAGCGGTGTGTCAGTTGAGATAAATGTCGACTGACACAGCGCTATCGCGAGCAGGCTCACTCCTACAATGGTTCTGTGGTGTTGGTTAGTTCGGTGTTGGTTTTTTGAAGACGTAAAACAGATTCGGCTCACTCACCAGATACAACGTCCCGTCATCATCCATCGCAATGCCTTCCGCCTGCGGTACGGTTTTCTTCAAACCCTGCCGCCCGCCACTGATGGACATCGTGCTCAACGGCCGCCCGCCGACATCCAGCTCCAGAATCAGCCGCGACTCATCCGACAGTGCCAGCAAATGCCCGCTGCGCTCGTCGTACTGCAAACTCGACAGATCGCGCACAAACATCCCGGCGTCACGCTTGGGATCGTTGATCACATGCACCGCGTAGGACTTCTCCGGATTGAAATGCGGAAAGCCGTGCACTTCGTAGATCAGCATCGGGTTACGCTCTTTCGCGACAAACAGGCGCTTGCCTACCGAGTCATACGCCAGGCCTTCAAAACCTTTGTTGCTGGCCATATGCACGCCGAGGGTCATCTGCTCGGCGTCCGCCGCGTCGAGGAATGTGGTGTCTGCTTCCAGGTGTATCTTGATCAGCCGCTGCTGACGCTCATCAGTGATCACGTAGGTGTCGGCGCTGATGTACTCGACGGCTTCGGGATCACCAAAACCAATCAGGGCAATGCGCCGCAGGATCTTGCCTTCGAGCGACAGTTCGACCAGTTCGGAATTCTTGTTGGTCACGGTGAACAGGCTTTTGCGCACCGGATCGAAGGTCAGCGCCGAGACATCGTCGTCCAGCCCGTCAATCACCCGCGCTTCAATCTCGACTCGATACTGGTCCAACGCAATGGATTCACTGCTCAGCGGTTGCCACAACGTGTGCAGATTGAACCAGGCGCGCTCGAACAGGCGCATGTATTGGCCGATCGCAATCAACGCGATCAGGGCAATCACCGACAGGAAAATAATCAGAGGCTTGGGGCGGGCAAGTCGACGCATTCGGATGAGCTCGGGATCAAAACAGGCGGATGAAATATCACGCCCGTCTGAACTGAAGCTTAATGGCCACTTGCCTCAAACCACAAGCCAACCCCTGTAGGAGCTGCCGCAGGCTGCGATCTGATCGTTCCCACGCTCTGCGTGGGAACGCAGCCGGGGACGCTCTGCGTCCCACAGTCAAAAGATCGTCCGAACGCGGCCCGAACCTTCGGCAGCTCCTACATTGGAATCGGTAAGGGCTGCTATTTCTGTTTTTCGAAGCGATAGAACAGGTTCGGCTCGCTGACCATGTACAGCGTGCCCGCCTCGTCCATGGTCACGCCTTCGGCGCGGGGGATGGTGTTTTTCAGACCGTTGAAGCCGCCAAGCAGGGTCATGAAGCTGACCTGTTCGCCCTTCTCGTCCAGTTCCAGCAGCAGATGTGAGTCGGCGGACAGCACCAGGGTGTGCTGGGTGCGCGGGTCAATCGCCAAGGCCGAGAGGTTGCGAATATCCAGTTCATCACTGGCAAGTTTCTGCTTTTCACCCTTGAGGATCTGGCTGCCATCGCTTTTCCAGGTAAACAGCGCCGGTGGCCGCTCCTCGCCCAACAGCAATTGCTGGTTGTGCGCATCCCAGGTAATAGCTTCGAAGGCTTTGTTCTGGTCTTTCGACGGGCCGAGATCGTATTTCGGGAAGTCGGCGATGTTCAATTCGTGGGTGTCGCCGTCGACTTTGACGATCGACAGCAGGTGCTGGCGCTCATCGACGATGGCCATCAGGCCGTTTTCCATCATCGTCAGGCCTTCCGGATTGCTCCAGCCCACCAGCGGCATCTTGCGCAGCACATCACCTTGCAAGGTCAGCTCGGCGAGAAACGGGTTCTTGCCCATCACCGAGAAAAGCGTTTTGGTCTGCGGGTTGTATGCCAGATCCGAAGCCTCGTCCTTCTCCATCCCCTTGAGCGGCTTGGCATCTATCACCACTCGATAGTCCGGCAGCCAGATGCTTTCCTTCTGCTCGGCCTGGCTTTCGAAGCTTTCCTGCAGCCAGAGCACCCCGCGATCATCCCAATGCATGGCAAACGCCAAGGCATAAGCGGCGGCAACCACCAGCAAGAGCCAGACATACCAGCGCAGGGAGAAACGTGAGCGGCGGGTGGGTTTGAGCTGAGTTTGAGATGACATCGATGGACGCGTTCCGAAAATTCAGGCTATGGGTAATAGCACAAAGAGGCCGGCTCAGACGCCAGAATGAGAGGAATTATCCGTACAGGATGTGAAAAAAACGGCAAATGGCGGGATTGCCCTGCGCCATTGTGGGAGAGATCACAAAACCCTGTAGGAGTGAGCCTGCTCGCGATGGCGTCAGGTCAGTCGAAACAATCGTTGACTGACAGACCGCTATCGCGAGCAGGCTCACTCCTGCAAGGGGACCGCGTTAAATCAGCGCACGCTGCTGGTGAAGCTGCTCGCGCCGACCAGCTCGAGGACGATGTCGTCGCCCACGTTCAGCGGGCCAACACCCACCGGCGTACCGGTGAGGATCACATCACCGGCCTGCAGCGAGAAGCAGCCGGCCATGTGCTGGATCATCGGCACGATCGGATTGAGCATCGCACTGCTGTTGCCGTCCTGGCGGACTTCGCCGTTGATGGTCAGACGAATGCCGATGTCGGTCAGATCAGCAAAGGTGCTGCCGACCACGAACGGCGCAAGCACCGCCGCGCCGTCGAACGACTTGGCGATTTCCCACGGCAGGCCCTTGGCTTTCAGCTCGGCCTGCTTATCGCGCAGGGTCAGGTCCAGCGCCGGGGCGAAACCGGAAATGGCGTCGAGCACTTCTTCACGGCTCGGTTTGGTCGACAACGGCTTGCCGATCAACACGGCGATTTCCGCTTCGTAGTGCACCGAACCGCGCTCGGTCGGAATGGCGAAACCGCCTTCCAGCTCGACCACGCAACTGCCTGGTTTGATGAACAGTAACGGCTCGGTAGGCACCGGGTTGTCCAGTTCCTTGGCGTGTTCGGCGTAATTACGGCCAATGCACACGACTTTCCCGATCGGGAAGTGGATGCGCGTGCCGTCGACGTACTGGTGCTGATAGCTCATTTACCGACTCCTGCCTTCATTGATTCATCAAAGATTGCCGATCAAACCGCAAAAATCTTGCCCGGGTTCATGATGCCGTTCGGGTCGAACACCGCTTTTACCGCTTTCATGTACTCGATCTCGACCGGGGAACGGCTGTAGGTCAAGTAATCGCGCTTGGTCATGCCCACGCCATGTTCAGCGGAAATCGAACCGTTGTACTTCTCGACGGTTTCGAACACCCACTTGTTGACGGTCGCGCACTTGGCGAAGAACTCGTCCTTGCTCAGGTTATCCGGCTTGAGAATGTTCAAGTGCAGGTTGCCGTCGCCGATGTGGCCGAACCAGACGATTTCGAAGTCCGGATAGTGTTCGCCGACGATCGCGTCGATTTCCTTGAGAAATGCCGGCACTTTCGACACGGTGACCGAGATGTCGTTCTTGTACGGCGTCCAGTGCGAGATGGTTTCGGAGATGTATTCGCGCAGTTTCCACAAGTTCTGCAACTGCGTTTCGCTCTGGCTCATCACGCCGTCCAGCACCCAGCCCTGCTCGACGCAATGCTCGAAGGTTTCCAGTGCACTGTTGGCCACTTCTTCGGTGGTCGCTTCGAATTCCAGCAGTGCGTAGAACGGGCAATCGGTTTCGAAAGGTGCCGGCACGTCACCACGGCCCATGACTTTGGCCAGAGCCTTGTCGGAGAAGAATTCGAACGCGGTCAGGTCAAGCTTGCCCTGGAAGGCGTGCAGCACCGGCATGATCGAGTCGAAATCAGCGGTGCCGAGGACCATCGCGGTGAGGTTTTTCGGCGCACGATCGAGGCGCATGGTCGCTTCGACGACAAAACCGAGGGTGCCTTCAGCACCGATAAACAGCTGACGCAAGTCGTAGCCGGTGGCGTTCTTGATCAGGTCTTTGTTCAGTTCCAGCACATCACCCTTGCCGGTGACCACCTTCATGCCGGCGACCCAGTTGCGGGTCATGCCGTAGCGAATCACCTTGATCCCGCCGGCATTGGTGCCGATATTGCCGCCAATCTGGCTGGAACCTGCCGAAGCGAAATCGACCGGGTAGTACAAGCCTTTCTCTTCGGCGACGTTCTGCAAATGCTCGGTGACCACGCCCGGCTGACAAACGGCGGTGCGGTCGGTGAGGTTCACGTCGAGAATCTGATTCATGTAGTCGAACGACACGACCACTTCGCCATTCGCCGCCACGGCAGCGGCGGAAAGCCCGGTGCGCCCGCCCGATGGCACCAGTGCGACCTTGTGCGAGTTGGCCCAACGGACCACCGCCTGCACCTGCTCAATGGTCTTGGGAAACACGATGGCACTTGGCGCCGGGGCGAAGTGCTTGGTCCAATCCTTGCCGTACGCATTCAGGGAGTCGGCGTCGGTCAGGACCTTGCCAGGCTCGACCAGGGTCTTCAGTTCATCAATCAGGGCAGGATTGGTCATCGACAGAACTCTCGAACAATTCATGGTCATCCTGAGAACGCTTCACGTCGCAGGAATGAGTGTTTAGCGGGGAGGCTATGCTAGCATATCGACCCCGCAGGACAGCGCCCAAGGCCAGATCCGCGGAGACGACATTCTTGTCGTCCGGGTCAGCGTCTGTTGACCATTTCCTGCCATTTTTCTCCGGGATACAGGTTTACGCAGATGAGCAAGACTTCTCTCGATAAGAGCAAGATCAAGTTCCTTCTTCTCGAAGGCGTCCACCAATCGGCTGTCGACGTCCTCAAGGCGGCGGGCTACACCAGCATCGAATACCTGACAGGTTCCTTGCCGGAAGCCCAGCTCAAGGAAAAGATCGCTGACGCTCACTTCATCGGCATTCGTTCGCGCACCCAACTGACCGAAGAGATCTTCGATCACGCGAAGAAGCTGGTAGCGGTCGGCTGTTTCTGCATCGGCACCAACCAGGTTGACCTGTGTGCTGCCCGTGAGCGCGGTATTGCCGTGTTCAACGCGCCGTACTCCAACACCCGCTCCGTAGCGGAACTGGTGCTGGCCGAAGCGATCCTGCTGCTGCGCGGCATCCCGGAGAAAAACGCTTCCTGCCACCGTGGCGGCTGGATCAAATCCGCAGCCAACTCCTTCGAGATCCGTGGCAAGAAACTCGGTATCGTCGGCTACGGCTCGATCGGTACGCAGCTGTCGGTTCTGGCTGAAGGCCTGGGCATGCAGGTGTACTTCTACGACACCGTGACCAAGCTGCCACTGGGCAACGCTACTCAGATCGGTAGCCTGACCGAGCTGCTGGGCATGTCCGACATCGTCACCCTGCACGTTCCGGAAACCGCTGCGACCCAGTGGATGATCGGCGAGAAGGAAATCCGCGCCATCAAAAAGGGCGGCATCCTGATCAACGCGGCGCGCGGTACCGTGGTCGAGCTGGACGCCCTGGCGGACGCGATCAAGGACAAGCACCTGATCGGCGCGGCCATCGACGTGTTCCCGGTGGAGCCACGCTCCAACGACGAAGAGTTCGAAAGCCCGCTGCGTGGCCTCGACAACGTGATCCTGACTCCGCACATCGGTGGTTCGACCGCCGAAGCGCAAGCCAACATCGGTCTGGAAGTGGCAGAAAAACTGGTCAAGTACAGCGACAACGGTACCTCCGTTTCGTCGGTGAACTTCCCGGAAGTTGCCCTGCCGGCTCACCCTGGCAAGCACCGCCTGCTGCACATCCACGAGAACATCCCGGGTGTGATGAGCGAGATCAACAAGGTCTTCGCCGAAAACGGCATCAACATCTCCGGTCAGTTCCTGCAGACCAACGAGAAGGTTGGCTACGTGGTGATCGACGTCGACGCCGAGTACTCGGACCTGGCGCAAGAGAAGCTGCAGCACATCAACGGCACTATCCGCAGCCGTGTGTTGTTCTGATTTAGCGTTGAGCGACAAAAAAGGGAGCCTTCGGGCTCCCTTTTTCATGCACGGCGAAAAGGTTATTCGACGTTGACGGTGATTTTTTTCGAGACGATTGGCGGGTCGAACGCCATGTGACCGCTGTCGCCAAGTTCCAGCTGCAAGGTGTGTTTGCCCGGGGCGAGCTTGATGTCAGCCTGGGTCTGCGCCTTGCCGAAGTGCATATGGTTGGCATCGGTAGGGACGACCGAACCGGCAGGAACGATTTCCTTGGCGTCGATCAGCAGGTGATGGTGACCGGTGTTTTTGGTGACGTCACCGGCCGGCGCCAGGGCGACGCCCTTGGTACCGAATTTGACGGTAAAGGTCTGCGAAACCGTGGCCCCGTCCTCGGGAGAAACGATGAACACTTCGGCGCCTTTTGGTGCCGGTGTCGCCGCACTGGCCAGCACCGAAACACCCATCAGCACACCCGCCAACGCTGCACGTGACATAAAGCTTTTCATTTTCTTCTCCAGTTTTTCCGTAAAATCCGCACGGTCATGACAACTTCATGACCATTCGTTGTCGAAGGCACTCGACAACCATAGCAAAGCGAGCCTGAATCAGAGCGTCGCGATAATGATTTCAAAGGAGTGACCATGCGTTTTCTGCCTGGCCTGATCTGCCTGCTACCCCTTTTGAGCCCTTTGGCTCACGCCGAACTGATTGATGACGTCAACGACCGTGGCGAGCTGCGCATAGCCCTTGAGGCTAATACACCGCCGTTCAATTACAAGGAAGGCGACACACTCACGGGGTTCGAGGTCGAGCTTGGGCAACTGCTGGCCCGGGAGCTGGATGTACGCGCTGACTTCATCGTCACGGATGAGGCAGACCTGCTCCAGGGCGTTGAAAGCGGCAAGTACGACGTTGCGCTCAACCACATAGCACTGACATCCGAACTCAAGGATCGTTTCGACTTCAGCGAGTCTTACGGCAAGGTCGATTCGCAGTTGCTGGCGAAAAAAGACGAGCAGCCACGGCCGATGGTGCTGGTGCAGGCGTTGACGGAAGAGAAGCCGAAAGTGGCAGAGCCGGTGGAATTGGCGATTCCGTTTCAGAAGGGTAATCCGGCGTTTCAGGCCAGCCTTGCGAGCGCGATGCAGCGGATCAAGGCGGATGGACGTTTGGCAGCGCTGACCGAGAAGTGGCTGAAACCTTAGAAGCCCCCTCACCCTAACCCTCCCGAAACGTCGGACCGCCCGTAGGGAGAGGGGACTGATTTGGGGTTGCTTTAGAGATACGCCGACCTGGGATGGCTATACCGAATCCGAAATCGACTGGTCATGGCTTTGTCGATTCCATAATCGATCGGTCATGGCTGTGTCGAATCCATAGTCGATAAGGTCTTCCAGGTCGATGCAAGACGTCAGACACCTCGGTCGGCCCCCTCTCCCTCCGGGAGAGGGCTGGGGTGAGGGCAACGATTCCGGATCAGCCCAAAGCCGCCAGGGCCACCGCCGCCTCAGGCAATTCAAGTTCACTGAAAACCTGCACACCATGGCGCTTGAGCAACGCGGCCGTCACGCCCTCACCAGAGATTTTGACCCCGCTGAACGTCCCGTCATACGTCAGCAGATTCCCGCAAGAAGGACTGTTGGCCTTAAGCACCGCCACGCGGATGCCATATTTCTGCACCAGTTCCAGTGCCTGCCGCGCACCATCGAGAAACTGCGCACTGACATTTTCGCCCTCAGTGGTGATCACCGCCGCGACACCATCGAGCACTTCACCGCCCTGCCCGCCCGGGATCTCCGCCGCCGCCCGTGGCGTTGGCAAACCACCCGCAACCTCCGGACACAACGGCACCACCCGCCCTTCGGCAATCCACTGCTCCAGTAGATCAAACGGCCCGCTGGCACCGCCGTCGTAACGCACGCGATGACCCAGCAGGCAGCGGCTGACCAGAATCTTGTCCATTTCAGAACGGCTCGTTGCCACGGCGGCGGAACCAGCCGGTCAGCGACAGGCGCTCGCGGTTGGCCGGCAATACTTCGTGCGGCACTTCACCGGAGAGAAACACCACCAGACAACCGCCCGTGGGCTGCACGTCATGCACGCGCTCATCATTCAGGTACATGCGCAACTGACCGCCATCCTCCGGCAGCCACGCGTCATTGAGGTAGACCACCACCGACACCATGCGCTTGTCATCGTCGCGAAAACGGTCGACATGCCGGCGATAAAAAGCGCCGGGCGGATACAAGGCGAAATGGCACTCAAAATCCTCAAGACCGAGAAACAGGCCACGGTTGAGCGCCTCACGCAGGCTTTCCATCAAGTTCAGATAGCGGTCGCTGGCCTCGGCCTGACCGGGATCGATCCACTGAATGTGGTCACCACGAATCCCCTCGCGGATCTCCGAAAACGGCCCACGCCCCACCGCCGCCGGCGCCAGTTCACCCTCGGCTTCACGTTTGCGGCACTCGGCCGCCAGCTCGCGGGTCAAACCGGCGGGCAGGAATATGTTCTGCTGCGACCAGCCGTGTTCGGCCAGGTCATCGACAATGCGTAACAGCAGTGGGTGTTCAGAGGATATTTGCATGGCGCGCATAGTATGTCGGCGGCAACAAATCCGACAGAGCCACGCGGCGGCTTGCTACGAATTCTCGACAAGTACCGGCACCGCACGGAGAATAGTCCGCTGCTGACAGGAGTCCCTATGCGCCGTTTGCTTTTTTCACTGTTGATGTTCTGCGTTTTGCCCGCCTGGGCGGACGGCCACGATCAGTTGTACAAGGTCGCCGGCTGGCCAGATCAACGTGCGCATTTCAATGACGCCCTGACGGCCGCACAGCAGCGCTATCAGAACAGCCTGCCGCCGGCGGTTTTTCAAGCGCTGGTGAACAACAGCAACCAGCGCTTCGCGCCGCAGGCCGTCGATCAACGCGCCGAAGCGCAACTGCGGCAGAAGCTTGCCGACCCGAAACCGGCGCTGACCTTCTTTCAATCACCGCTGGGCAAGAAAATCGTCGCAGCCGAATTGCTGGCGACCCGGCGCGATCAATTGGCGAAAAATGCCAAGGGTCTGCCAAAGATGCAGGCCAGCGACAGCCGTCTGCTGATCATCGGCCACCTCGCGCAAGCCTTGCCGGCCCGTGAAGCTGGCGCCGAAGTGAGCTTGGCGATTGCTGGTGTGGCGGCGGACAGCTTGAGTTCGATGATTCCGGGGCTGCTCGGTGGTGGTCAGGCGCAAGGTATGCTCAACGGTCAGCGCCAGCGTTTGATGGATCAGATTGGCGCGGACATGAACAACACGTTGCTCTACGTCTATCGCGATTTGTCGGATGAAGAGCTGGAAGAGTTTGCGACGTTTGCCGAGTCGACTGAAGGCAAGGCCTACTATCAGGCGGCGCTGGCGGCGATTCGCGCAGGGTTGGCGGTCGGGCAATGAGCTTCAGCGCCTGACTTGCCAGCGATGGGGCCTTCAGCTTCACTAGAGATTCCGGCCTCTGATGCGCTTGCTGAGAAACTCGAAATACTCCTCCCGCATCTCCGCCGTCTCATTCGCCAGATGATGCCGCGCCTCGGCTAACAACAAGATCTGCGGCCGATCAAACTTCCATTTCAACACCTGTAGATTGTGCTGCCAGTCGACGGTCATGTCTGCCTGCCCCTGAATGATCAGTGGCCGCCGCGGACTCTTCTTCGCGTGCTCGACGCGAATGATCCAGCGCGATAACGCCCCCACCCATTTCGTCGGCAAGCGTCGTGGCTGCAGCGGATCGGCCTGCAGAAACGGCAGGAAATCCGGGTCGTTGGAATTCTCGCTGAAGCGTCGCGCGACACCCCTGACGAAAGGCCTGAGCAGGTAATAACTCAGCTGCGACCAGCCCCACGCCCGTGGCCGCACCAGCGGCGCCATCAAAATCACCTGGCCCTGCGCCGGGCTGTTTTCAGCATGGTTGAGCAGGTGATCGACCACAATCGCCCCGCCAGTGCTCTGCCCGCACAAATGCCACGGCTGCGGCAGGGCGATCGACTGCGCCTCGGCGAACAACGCTTGCAGGACGTCCTGATACTCGGAGAAATCGCGAATGCTCGCGCGCGGCCCGCTCGACAGACCATGCCCCGGCAAATCGCAGGCGATCACCGCGAAGTCCTGATCCAGCGCCCACTCGATCACATGCCGATACAGCCCGGTGTGATCGTAGTAGCCGTGCAGCAGAAACAGCGTCGCCTTGACCTTCTCCGGCCACCAGCAATGGCTGACCACTTCATAACCATCGACTTCGAAACGGCCCATGCCACGCCAGACATCGCGATGGGGAAAATCGGTTTGATAAAACTGCTGGTACGCCTTCGCCTCGTCCGACAACGGCTGCCACTCGGCCAAAGGCTTGAGGCTGGCGCGGATTTGATCGGGGTCGAAAGTGGCAGACATAAGGCAATTCCAAAGCGGTAAACAGACTTTATCGGCCTGCGATATTCATCTGTAGTGACAGACATGGCAAGCTAGCCGACCTTTCGAGGATCGAAAACCATGCGTTCGCCCTACCGCACCGCACTGTTTGCCAGCCTGCTCGCGATGATTTGCGCCGGGGTGCTGTGGGCGGCGTATGACTGGTTTCAAGGGCGTTATCTGCGAGCGTTCAGCGAACACACGGCGGTATTTTCCGGTGATCCGCTGCGCCTGCCGGACAACCTCGCCGGCCCTGGCAAGATTCGCCTGGTGCACTTCTGGGACCCGGCCTGCCCGTGCAACGTCGGCAATCAACAGCACCTGACCGAGATGGTCGAGCAGTTTGGCGCCAAAGGCGTGGAGTTCTTCGCTGTGCAGAAGGCTGGCAGCCACGGTCAGTTGCCGGCAACCCTCAGCAGCCTGAAAACCATCACGATATTGCCCGGCTCCGAACAGGTTCCAGCCAGTCCGGCCGTGGCGATCTGGGACCGCAGCGGCAAACTGGCCTACTTCGGTCCGTACAGCGAAGGCCTCACCTGCAATTCCAGCAACAGCTTTATCGAACCGATTTTGAATGCCCTGACGGAAGATCGCCCGGTCAATGCCACGCACACCCTGGCGGTCGGGTGTTACTGCCCGTGGCCGGTGGAGACGCAGTAAGGCATTCCGGACTTTTCAAGGACAGCGCTGCACGGCACTGAAGGTCTGTGCTAATTGTTTGCAGCCCGACGGGCGGCATCCCGCCTGCACAAGGAGTCACCATGAAGCGCGTGTTCACCGTACTTGCCCTGCTCATCGTTGTTCTGCTTGTCGGCGTCGGCGGGTATGTCTACAGCAAACAACCGACGCGCCAGGGTCAGGTCGAGCTGCGCAACCTGCAGGGTTCGGTGACCGTGCGCTACGACGAACGCGGCGTGCCGCACATTCGCGCCGAGAACGAAACCGACCTCTATCGCGCCCTCGGTTATGTGCATGCCCAGGATCGCCTGTTCCAGATGGAAGCCATGCGCCGCCTCGCCCGGGGCGAACTGGCCGAAGTGCTCGGGCCGAAACTGCTCGACACCGACAAACTGTTCCGCAGCCTGCGCATTCGTGAGCGCGCCGCCAGTTACGTCGCCAGTCTCGATAAACAGTCACCGGCGTGGAAGGGCCTGCAAGCCTATCTGGATGGCATCAATCAATATCAGGACAGCCACGCTGCACCGATCGAGTTTGACGTGCTGGGCATCCCCAAACGGCCGTTCACCGCCGAAGACAGCATCAGCGTCGCCGGCTACATGGCCTATAGCTTTGCCGCGGCGTTTCGCACCGAACCGCTGCTGACCTACGTGCGCGATCAGCTCGGCGCCGATTACCTCAACGTTTTCGACCTCGACTGGCAGCCCAAAGGCGTGCTGGTCAACGGTCACGCCAAGCCTGCGCCGGCCCTCGCCGCTGGCGACTGGAAGGACCTCAACGCCCTCGCCCGCCTCAGCGAACAGGCGTTGATCGACAACGGTCTGCCGCAGTTCGAAGGAAGTAATGCTTGGGTCATCGCGGGCAGCCGCAGCCAGAGCGGCAAGCCATTGCTGGCGGGTGATCCGCACATTCGTTTCTCGGTGCCGTCGGTGTGGTACGAAGCGCAATTGTCGGCGCCCGGCTTCGAGTTGTACGGCCATCATCAGGCGCTGGTGCCGTTTGCGTTTCTCGGTCACAACCTCGATTTCGGCTGGAGCCTGACCATGTTCCAGAACGACGATCTCGATCTGATCGCCGAGAAGGTCAACCCGGATAATCCGAATCAGGTCTGGTATCGCGGCCAGTGGACCGACATGGTCGTCACGCAACAGCAGATCAACGTGAAGGGGCAGTCGCCGGTGACCCTGACCCTGCGCCAATCGCCCCACGGCCCTATCGTCAACGATGCGCTCGGCACCGCTGCCGGCAAAACGCCGATTGCGATGTGGTGGGCCTTTCTCGAAACACCGAACCCGATCCTCGAAGGCTTCTACCAGCTCAATCGCGCCGACACCCTGGCCAAGGCCCGCGCCGCTGCCGCAAAAGTCCAGGCGCCGGGGCTGAACCTGGTTTACGCCAACGCCAAGGGCGACATCGCCTGGTGGGCTTCGGCATTGCTGCCCAAGCGCCCGGCCGGGGTGCGGCCGGAATTCATGCTCGACGGCAGCAGCAATCAGGCCGACAAGGACGGTTTCTACCCGTTCAGCGCCAACCCGCAGGAAGAAAACCCGGCGCGCGGCTACATCGTCTCGGCCAACTTCCAGCCCGTGTCGCCGACGGGAATGGAGATTCCCGGTTACTACAACCTCGCCGATCGCGGTCAGCAACTGAACCGGCAGCTCAGCGACAAGAGCGTGAAGTGGACCAACGAGGCCAATCAGAAGCTGCAACTGGGCACCACTACCGGTTACGGCCCGCGCTTGCTCGCGCCGTTGCTGCCGGTGCTGCGTGAGGTGGTCAGCGATCCGGCGCAACTGAAACTGGTCGAGCAACTGGCGCAGTGGCCAGGCGACTATCCGCTGGATTCGGTCAGTGCAACGCTGTTCAACCAGTTCTTGTATGACCTTGCCGATGCGGCGATGCGTGATGAGTTGGGCAATGACTTCTTCGAGACATTGCTGTCGACGCGGGTGATCGATGCGGCGCTGCCGAAACTGGCGGCGAATGCCAATTCACCGTGGTGGGACAACCGCAGCACGCCGAACAAGGAGACCCGCGCCGATATCGTCCGCGCGGCGTGGCAGGCGAGCATGCAGCACTTGAAGCTGACCCTGGGCGATAACTCTGCCGAGTGGAAATGGGGCGCTGCGCACACGCTGACTCACGGCCATCCGTTGGGACAGCAGAAGCCGCTGGAGCGAATATTCAACGTTGGGCCGTTTGCGGCGCCGGGCAGTCATGAAGTGCCGAACAACCTGTCGGCGAGGATCGGCCCGGCGCCATGGCCGGTGACGTATGGGCCGTCGACGCGGCGCTTGGTGGATTTTGCCGATCCGGCGCATGGGTTAACGATTAACCCGGTTGGGCAGAGCGGTGTGCCGTTCGACAGTCACTATGACGATCAGGCTGAGGCGTATGTCGACGGGATGTATGTGCAGGCGCATTTCAATGACGAAGAGGTGACGGCGAATACGCGCAGTACGTTGAAGCTGTTGCCTGCGCGGGCTGCGCAGTAGTTTTGCGCAGATTGGACTGGCCTCATCGCTGGCAAGCCAGCTCCCACAGGGTTTTGTGTCGATCACAAATCATGTGAACACCAGAGAAACCTGTGGGAGCTGGCTTGCCAGCGATGAGGCCCTGAAAGCCACCAAAAGGCTTCAGAGCAGCACCGCAAAATTCAGCCGAAACTGCTGCGGCGTAACCCCCAGCCGGCGGTTAAACACCCCACGCATATGCTGCGCATCGCGAAACCCGCACTGATACGCCACAGTCTTCAACGGCGCCGCCGTGCTTTCCAGCATCACCCGCGCCGCATCCACCCGCGCCCGCTCGACGAACTCCGCCGGCGTCACCTTCGCCTCACGAGCAAACACCCGAGAAAAGTTACGCGCACTCATGTTCGCCGCATTGGCCAGATCGGCGATCGTCAGATCACCCGTGAGATTGGCCAACACATACAACTGCACCATCGCCACCGCCGACGTCGGCTCTGCATGCGGCGTGAGGAACGGGCTGAACTGCGACTGGCCACCAGACCGCTGGGTGAACACCACCAGCCGTTTAGCCACGCTCAGCGCCACTTCAGCACCGTGATCACGCGCCAGCAGGTAGAGCGACAGATCAATCCCCGCCGTGACCCCGGCCGAGGTATAGAGCGTGCCGTCCTCGACATACAAGCGATCAGCCTCGACCTGCGTCGTCGGACACAACTGCGCCAACGCCTCGGCGTCATTCCAGTGCGTAGTCACGGTGCGCCCCTCCAGCAACCCCGCGCGCGCGAGCGTGAACGCGCCGTTGCAGATCGAACCAAAACGCTGCGCCCGTGCACAGGCCTCACGCAGCCAACCGTCGAACGTCGCGCCAAAATCCATGAACGGCAATTGTGGCCCACCGGCGACCAGCAGCAGATCGTAGGCGTCGAGTGCTTCGCTGAAATGCCGGTGGGCATTCAGGTTCAAACCGTTGGAGCAGGCCATCGGGCCGTGTTCGACGCCGATCACTTCGAGCCGATAGTGATCCTCGGCCGCCAGGAAGCAATTGGCCTCGGCGAACACATCCATCGGGCCGCTGACATCCAGTGACTGCACTCCGGCGAACACGACGATGGCGACGGTTTTGCTCATGGCTGTGGATTCCCCCTTTAAGAGCAAAAGATCGCAGCCTACGGCAGCTCCTACAGGTGTCCGCGTTCCCATGTAGGAGCTGC
>NZ_AKJR01000047.1:0-18634 GCF_000282235.1 Pseudomonas sp. GM24
GTTTGCCAAAGTGACCCGCCGTAAGGGCGGAACCGCCAGCGGCAACACCCGCAGAAACGGATATTCATAAAAAACACCCGCAGCATGGCTGGCCCAAAGGCCGCCACACCCAGCCACCCAGCGCAAAAAAAAAGCCCCGACCTATTCAGGCCGGGGCTTTCACATTACATCTCAGTCAACCATCAAAACCGCTTGATCTCAGCCTGAGCTTCCAACTGCTTGCGATACGCCGCAAAGTCCTGCTGCCCCTCACGCGAAGCAAGGAAACGACGGTACTGAACCTTCTCTTCATCCGTCGGCGCAGCCGCTTCGTTAACGCCATTCAGACGCACGATCATCAGACTGCCATCGGGCAACGTCACGCTGGTGAACGTCGGCTTGTCCTTGGCAGCCGGCTTCGGCATACGGAACAACGCCTGCAGCACCGCCGGATCAACACCTTCCTGACCACGAGTGGCCGCTTCGGTGGCTTTCCAGTTCTGACCCTCAACTGCCTTGTCCAACGGCGCCTTGCCATCACGCAGATCAGCAATCAGCTTCTCGGCCTTGGTCTTGGCAGCCGCACTGGCGTGCTCTTTGGTCAACTGAGTGCGGATAGCCACATTCACGCTTTCCAGCGGCAGTTGCGCAGGCTTCAGGTGCTCCTTGGAACGCAGCACGATCACGGTTTCCGGATCCAGCTCAATGGCGGTGCTGTTGGCACCTTCGTCGATCACTTCAGTGCTGAACGCTGCGGTGACCACGGCACGGTTGGCCGCAACACCTTCGCCACCCTCACGGCCGAACGGCTTGGAGGTGTGCACGGTCAGTTTCAGATCCGCCGCTGGCTGAGCCAGGTCAGACGCTTCGAACGCCGAGTCTTCCAGTTGCTTGGTCGCCTCGACAAAACGCTGCTCGACCTGTGCGGCTTTCAGCTCGCGGGTCAGCTTGTCTTTCAGGCTGGCCAGAGTCGGCACTTCAGGCGCTTCCACACCCAGCAGCTTGATCAAGTGGTAACCGAAGTCAGTACGAATCGGCTCGGACACCTGGTCTTTCGACAAGGAGTACAAGGCTTTTTCGAACGCCGGGTCGTAAACACCCGGACCTGCATAACCGAGGTCACCACCGTTGTTGGCCGAACCCGGGTCCTGCGAGAACTCCTTGGCCAGCGCTTCGAACTTCTCGCCCTTGGCCAGACGCGCCTGGACTTCGTCGATCTTCGCCTTGGCCTGAGCTTCGGTGGTCTTGTCGTTCACTTCGATCAGAATGTGCGCGGCACGACGCTGTTCCGACAGGTTGGCGATCTCTTTCTGATACGCCGCCTGCAGGTCTTCGTCCTTGACCGCAACCTGATCGAAGAACGAAGACTTCTTCAGTTCTACGTAATCGATGATCACTTGATCCGGAGTCATGAACTCCTTGGCGTGCTCGTCGTAGTACGCCTTGACTTCGTCGTCGGTCAGTTTGACCGCTGCCGGGTCAGCCTTGACGTTCAGTGTGGCGAAATCGCGGGTCTGTTTTTCCAGACGGGCAAATGCCAACACTTCAGCGTCGGTGACGAAACCGCTGCCAGCCACACCGGCACGCAGTTGGCCGATCAGCATTTCCTGAGCCAGCATCTGGCGGAATTGCATACGGCTGTAACCCAGTTGACGGATCACCTGGTCAAAGCGCTCGGAGCTGAACTTGCCGTCCACCTGGAATTCAGGTGTTTGCAGGATCACTTGGTCCAGTGCGCCTTCGGAGAAAGCGAATTTCGCTTGTTCGGCGCCTTGCAGCAGCAGCTTGCGATCGATCAGACCCTTGAGGGCCGATTCGCGCAGCATTTTCTCATCAAGCAAGGAAGCATCGAAGTCTTTGCCCAACTGTTGCATCAACTGACGGCGTTGCATATCAACGGCCTGACTCAGTTCGTTCTGGCTGATTTCTTCACCGTTGACCTTGGCCGCCTCATTCTTGTGAGTCGTGGCCTGGAAAATGGCGTCGAAACCGGTCAGAGCCATCAGTGCAACGATGACCCCGATAATGGTCTTGGCAATCCAGCCTTGTGAATTGTCCCTGATATTCTGCAGCATGCGTCCCCCAGAAACGGTTGAACTTCAAAATTAGGCAACCGTGGAGCGTGGGTAGAATCCGGATAGAAGAAAGGCGCATCCGAGGATGCGCCTTCTCGTAACTGGCGGAGCGGACAGGGCTCGAACCCTCGATCCCGGCGTTACAGGCCACTGTTTCAGCGACCTGCTCTACCGCTCCGCTGCCAAGTCAGGCATGACCCCGACCCGGATGGGTAAAAACCTGAAAACTTAGTTAACAGCTTCTTTCAGTGCTTTACCGGCTTTGAAACCTGGCTTCTTGGCAGCCGGGATTTCCAGAGTCTTGCCGGTCTGAGGGTTACGACCGGTACGAGCCGGACGGTCCGTCACGGAGAAAGTACCGAAACCAACCAGAACAACGGAGTCGCCAGCCTTCAGAGCGCCAGTGACGGATTCGATTACAGCGTCCAGCGCACGGCCAGCAGCAGCTTTCGGGATATCAGCGGATGCAGCGATAGCATCAATCAGTTCCGACTTGTTCACTCTAAGTCCCCTTATATCTATTTTGAGATGATTCTAAGTTTTTTGGTGAAAGCAAAAACGAGTGCTGAATGGCCTACAGACACTTAAGAGCCGCTTTATAACAAGGGCTCTAAAAAACTGTCAAGGAAGCCCCCCAGTCAAAAGCGTATTAATGCGTGCTAATTCTTTCCTTAGAGTCAGACTCACGTTTTTCATCCTTGGCAACTATCTCCGGAGCCACATCCGGCAAGGGCTCCGGCGCGTATTGCAGCGCAATTTGCAGGACCTCGTCAATCCATTTAACCGGTTTAATCTGCAGATCCTGCTTGATATTGTCAGGAATCTCCTTCAGATCACGCACGTTCTCTTCCGGAATAATCACAATCTTGATTCCGCCGCGGTGAGCCGCCAGCAATTTTTCCTTCAGACCACCAATTGCCAGCACCTGACCACGCAGGGTAATTTCACCGGTCATGGCGACATCGGCGCGCACCGGAATGCCGGTCAATGCCGACACCAGCGCCGTGCACATGCCTACACCAGCGCTAGGGCCGTCCTTCGGGGTCGCCCCTTCGGGCATGTGGATATGCGTGTCGCGCTTCTCGTGGAAGTCCAGAGGAATGCCCAGGCTCTTGGCGCGGCTGCGCACTACAGTGAGCGCAGCAGTGATCGATTCGACCATTACATCGCCCAGCGAACCGGTCTTGATCAACTGACCTTTACCCGGCACAACCGCGGCTTCGATGGTCAGCAATTCGCCGCCCACCTGTGTCCAGGCAAGGCCGGTCACCTGACCGATCTGATCCTGCTGTTCGGCCAGACCGTAGCGGAATTTGCGCACACCCAGGAAGTGCTCCAGCAGATCAGCTGTCACTTTCACCGAGAAGCGTTTTTCCAGTGCGTGCTCTTTAACAGCCTTGCGGCAGACCTTGGCGATCTGACGTTCGAGGCCACGCACACCGGCTTCACGGGTGTAGTAACGGATGATGTCGCGAATCGCTTCTGCGTCGAATTCCAGCTCGCCCTTCTTCAGACCGTTAGCGGCGATCTGTTTAGGCGAGAGGTATTTGACCGCGATGTTGATCTTCTCGTCTTCGGTGTAGCCCGGCAGACGGATCACTTCCATCCGGTCGAGCAGCGCCGGCGGGATGTTCATCGAGTTCGAGGTGCACAGGAACATCACATCGGAAAGGTCGTAATCGACTTCCAGATAGTGGTCGTTGAAGTTGTGGTTCTGCTCTGGATCGAGCACTTCCAGCAATGCCGATGCCGGGTCGCCACGCATGTCACTGCCCATTTTGTCGATTTCATCGAGCAGGAACAGCGGGTTGCGCACACCCACTTTTGTCATCTTTTGAATCAATCTTCCCGGCATCGAACCGATGTAAGTCCGACGGTGACCGCGAATTTCCGCTTCATCACGCACGCCACCGAGGGCCATGCGCACGAATTTGCGGTTGGTGGCGTGAGCGATCGACTCTGCCAGCGAGGTTTTACCCACGCCCGGAGGACCGACCAGGCACAACACCGGGCCACGGATTTTCTTCACGCGTTTTTGCACGGCGAGGTATTCAAGGATACGTTCCTTGACCTCTTCGAGGCCGTAGTGATCGGCATCGAGAATGTCTTCTGCACGCGCCAGATCCAGGCGAACCTTGCTCTGCGCCTTCCACGGCACTTGCACCAGCCAGTCGATGTACGAGCGCACCACCGTGGCCTCAGCGGACATCGGCGACATCTGCTTGAGCTTGTTCAGCTCGGCCGTGGCCTTGGCCAACGCGTCTTTCGGCAGACCGGCAGCGTCGATACGCTTTTTCAGGTCTTCGATTTCGTTGTGGCCTTCGTCGCTGTCGCCGAGTTCTTTCTGAATGGCCTTCATCTGCTCATTCAAGTAGTACTCGCGCTGACTGCGCTCCATTTGCTTTTTGACGCGGCCACGAATGCGTTTTTCGACTTGCAGCAGATCGATCTCGGCATCCAGCAACGCCAGAACGTGCTCGACCCGGGCCGACAAATCGATGATTTCGAGGATTTCCTGCTTCTGCTCGATTTTCAGCGCCATGTGCGCCGCCATGGTGTCGACCAGGCGACCCGGCTCATCGATGCTGTTGAGCGACGACAGGACTTCAGCCGGGACTTTCTTGCCCAGCTGCACATATTGTTCGAACTGCGACAGCAGCGTGCGCACGAACACTTCGGATTCGCGCTCGGCAGCGTCGACTTCTTCAATCAGCGAAACTTCAGCACGGCAGTGGCCGTCGACTTCGCTGAAGCGTTCGACGGTGCCACGCTGCTCACCCTCGACGAGAACCTTTACGGTGCCGTCAGGCAGCTTCAGAAGCTGTAGAACAGTGGCGATGGTACCTACGCGATAGAGAGCGTCTTCACCGGGATCGTCGTCAGCCGGGTTTCTCTGGGCCAGCAGGAGGATCTGCTTGTCGCCCGTCATCGCGGCCTCGAGGGCTTCGATGGATTTCTCGCGCCCCACGAACAGCGGGATAACCATGTGCGGATAAACCACGACATCACGCAATGGCAGGAGAGGCAATTCGATGGTTGTCTTCATGATTTCGCCTCTACGGCGGCCATATGGCCGTAATCAGATGGAATTGAGCTTGAAACCAAGATGGGGGCTGCCTTGAAAAAAAACAAGCGCTAAGCGGATGTAAAAAATGACATAAAAAAAAAGAGGCCCGAAGGCCCCTTCTTTATTCCAGCAGACTGGACGCTTACGCGTCCGGCGCTGCCTTGGCTGTCGGCTCACTGTTCTCGTAGATATACAGTGGCTTGGACTTGCCTTCGATCACGCTTTCATCGATCACGACTTTGCTCACCTCGGACTGCGAGGGGATTTCATACATCGTGTCGAGCAGTACACCTTCGAGAATCGAACGCAGACCACGGGCACCGGTTTTACGTTCCAGGGCACGCTTGGCGACCGATTTCAGCGCGTCTGTGCGGAATTCCAGATCCACGCCTTCCATCTCGAACAGCTTGGCATACTGTTTGGTCAGAGCATTTTTCGGCTCGGTGAGGATCTGCATCAGCGCAGCCTCATCCAGCTCGTCCAGCGTCGCGAGGACCGGCAGACGACCGACGAACTCCGGGATCAGACCGAACTTGACCAGATCGTCAGGCTCGACTTCACGCAGGGATTCACCGACTTTCTTGCCTTCTTCCTTGCTGCGCACTTCCGCATTGAAGCCGATGCCGCCCTTGGTGGAACGGTTTTGAATAACCTTTTCCAGACCAGAGAACGCACCACCGCAGATGAACAGGATGTTACGGGTGTCGACCTGCAGGAATTCCTGCTGCGGGTGCTTGCGACCACCTTGCGGCGGTACGGATGCGACCGTGCCTTCGATCAACTTCAGCAAGGCCTGTTGCACGCCTTCACCGGAAACGTCCCGGGTGATCGACGGGTTGTCGGACTTGCGGGAAATCTTGTCGATTTCGTCGATGTAGACAATACCCATCTGGGCTTTCTCTACGTCGTAATCGCACTTCTGCAGCAGCTTCTGAATGATGTTCTCGACATCTTCACCCACGTAACCCGCCTCGGTGAGGGTGGTTGCGTCGGCAATGGTGAACGGAACGTTCAGCAAGCGGGCCAGTGTTTCGGCCAGCAGGGTTTTACCGGAGCCTGTCGGGCCGATCAGCAGGATGTTGCTCTTGCCGAGTTCGACGTCGTCAGCCTTTTTGTCACGCTGGTTCAGGCGCTTGTAGTGGTTGTACACCGCTACGGCCAAAACCTTTTTGGCACGCTCCTGACCAATGACGTACTGGTCAAGGATGCCGCTGATTTCTTTAGGCGAAGGCAATTTATGCGCGCTGCTTTCGGCCTGGGCTTCCTGCACCTCCTCACGGATGATGTCATTGCACAGGTCGACGCACTCGTCGCAGATAAAGACCGAGGGGCCGGCAATCAATTTGCGCACTTCATGCTGGCTTTTGCCACAGAAGGAGCAATAGAGCAGCTTGCCGTTGTCCTCGCCGTTGCGGGTGTCAGTCATTCGTTCGATCCAAATCCGATAGGCTTGCAACACAAGATGAAGGCTATTGCGGGCTTTTTCAAGCCCGCCGCTGATCAGACAAGCCGACCAAGCCTATTTTGAGCTGCTTATTTTAAGCTGGGCGCTGGTTGATCACTTCGTCGATCAGGCCATATTCCTTCGCAGCTTCTGCACTCATGAAGTTGTCGCGATTGGTATCGCGCTCGATTTCTTCCAGAGTACGCCCGCTGTGCTTGGCCATCAGCGTGTTCAGACGCTCGCGAATGAAGAGGATTTCCTTGGCATGGATCTCGATGTCCGACGCCTGGCCCTGGAAACCGCCCAGTGGCTGGTGAATCATCACGCGCGAGTTCGGCAGGCAGAAACGCTTGCCCGGGGCACCTGCGGTCAGCAGGAATGCACCCATGCTGCAGGCCTGGCCGATGCAGGTGGTCGACACGTTCGGTTTGATGAACTGCATGGTGTCGTAGATCGACATGCCTGCAGTCACCGAACCGCCCGGGGAGTTGATGTAAAGATGGATGTCCTTGTCCGGGTTTTCCGCTTCAAGGAACAGCAGTTGCGCGCAGATCAGGTTGGCCATGTAGTCCTCTACCGGACCAACCAGAAAGATCACTCGCTCCTTGAGCAGGCGCGAATAGATGTCATAGGCGCGTTCGCCACGAGCAGATTGCTCGACAACCATCGGGACCAGGCCGCCGGCGGCCTGGATATCAGAGTTCTGCTGAATATAAGAATTACGGAACATGCTCTGCAGTCGCTCCCAAATAGTTATGTCTTGAATACGCATAAGCCAGCTCGAGAGCTGGCTTATGGTGTGTACTTCTTAACGCAAATTCAATCAGTCGGCTGTTGGAGCTTCTACCGGCTTGACTGCTTCTTCGTAAGAGACCGCTTTGTCGGTCACACTAGCTTTCTGCAGAACAGTATCCACAACTTGTTCTTCCAGCACAACCGAACGCACTTCGTTCAGCTGCTGCTCGTTTTTGTAGTACCACGACACAACCTGCTCAGGCTCTTGGTAAGCCGAAGCCATTTCCTGAATCATTTCGCGAACGCGAGCTTCGTCAGGCTTCAGGTCGAACTGCTTGACCACTTCAGCAACGATCAGGCCCAGCACGACGCGGCGCTTGGCTTGCTCTTCGAACAGCTCGGCCGGCAGTTGATCAGGCTTGATGTTGCCACCGAACTGCTGAACAGCCTGCACGCGCAGACGGTCAACTTCGTTGGACAGCAGCGCCTTAGGTACTTCGATCGGGTTGGTGGCCAGCAGACCGTCCATTACCTGATTCTTGACCTTGGATTTGATCGCCTGACGCAGTTCGCGCTCCATGTTCTTGCGAACTTCGGTGCGGAAACCATCGATGCCGCTTTCCTTGATGCCGAATTGAGCGAAGAACTCTTCGTTCAGCTCTGGCAGCTTAGGCTCGGACACAGTGTTGACGGTCACGGTGAACTCGGCGGTTTTGCCGGCCAGGTCCAGGTTCTGATAGTCCTCAGGGAAGGTCAGGTTCAGAACGCGCTCTTCGCCGGCTTTAGCACCAACCAGGCCTTCTTCGAAGCCCGGGATCATGCGACCGGAACCCAGCACCAGTTGAGTGCCCTTGGCGGAGCCGCCAGCGAATACTTCGCCGTCAACCTTGCCAACGAAATCGATGTTCAGTTGGTCTTCGTTCTGGGCAGCGCGATCGGCCACTTCAAAACGAGTGTTCTGCTTGCGCAGGATGTCGAGCATTTTGTCCAGGTCAGCGTCAGCCACGTCAGCGCTCAGGCGCTCAACGGTGATGCCGTCGAAACCGGCAACGGTGAACTCAGGGAACACTTCGAATACAGCAACGTATTCCAGGTCTTTGCCAGCTTCGAGCGACTTAGGCTCGATCGATGGCGAACCTGCCGGGTTCAGCTTCTGCTCGACCACAGCTTCGTAGAAGGAGGACTGGATCACGTCGCCTACCGCTTCCTGACGAGCATCAGCACCGAAACGGCGCTTGATTTCGCTCATTGGCACTTTGCCTGGACGGAAGCCAGCAATCTTGGCCTTTTGGGCAGTCTGCTGCAGACGCTTGTTGACCTGAGTCTCGATGCGCTCTGCCGGCACGGTGACGCTCATGCGGCGCTCGAGAGCAGTAGTATTTTCAACAGAAACTTGCATGGATATTCCTCGTTGCACAGACGTTAGCCGGCCGTTTCCGACCCCAGAATCAAGGGCATGCATTCTAGTGGGTCAAACTCAAGAAGTCACCCTACTGAAAACGGGTAAAAAAACAGCAGGCATATTATCGGGACCGCCACACCAATGCAGCGCGTCCCACAGGCGAATACAACCAATCACGCCAGGGCTCTGCGCCAACCGCTTCTATATATAGAAGAGACTGCCAATCACTCCCTGACGGCCGCTCTTGCAAGCAAGCCCGGCGAACAGCGCAGCATCATCGAGCAACATAAATACGACGAAGCGCCCTGCCCCTGCACCCCGAAACCGGCAATCACCGATTTTCAGAAGCGCTAAAACAAAAAAGGCGCCAGACTGTTAAATCTGGCGCCTTTCGAAATATGGGGTGGACGATGGGGATCGAACCCACGACAACGGGAGTCACAATCCCGTGCTCTACCAACTGAGCTACGCCCACCATATTGCGTAACAAAAAAGCCAAACAACTTCTTTGTTGAAACCTCACCAGCCCGAAGACATGAATGAAGCTTTAATTGGTGCGGATGAAGAGACTCGAACTCTTACGCCTCGCGGCGCTGGAACCTAAATCCAGTGTGTCTACCAATTCCACCACATCCGCGGATGAAGCTTTTAAAGCAAAGGCGCCAGACTGTTACATCTGGCGCCTTTCGAAATATGGGGTGGACGATGGGGATCGAACCCACGACAACGGGAGTCACAATCCCGTGCTCTACCAACTGAGCTACGCCCACCATATCGCGTTACTTGTGCCAAAGCTGCCTAATGGCGCACCCGGCAGGACTCGAACCTGCGACCATCCGCTTAGAAGGCGGATGCTCTATCCAGCTGAGCTACGGGCGCCTTATTAATCTGTACTCTTAAAGGACTACAAACTAAGTGCTTTCCAGTGTCGCAGAACCTTGATTCCGCTTCACCTTCTTAACCAGTGCTAGGCTGTGCCCGACAAGTGCGACGAATAGTATAGAGCGCTCCGAAGGTCGTCAAATCCTTTTTGAAAAAAATTCATTTAATTAAAGGAGTTAGAGGAATTTGCTGACCAAGCGCCTTTGCCCTCACCGCTCGACATGCGAGAATGCGTTCTCATTTTTTCCCCTCTCGATGGTTAATCACGCGCAATGACTGCACAACTAATCGACGGCAAATCGATCGCCGCCAGCCTGCGCCAGCAGATCGCCCAAAGAGTTGCCGAGCGTCGCCAGCAAGGCCTGCGCACTCCCGGCCTCGCGGTGATCCTGGTCGGCAGCGATCCTGCCTCTCAGGTTTATGTCTCGCACAAGCGTAAAGACTGTGAAGAGGTTGGCTTCCTCTCTCAAGCCTACGACCTGCCCTCTGACACCACGCAAGACGCGTTGACCGATCTGATCGATCGTCTCAACGACGACCCTGCAATCGACGGCATCCTGCTTCAGTTGCCGCTGCCCGAGCACCTGGATGCCTCCAGACTTCTGGAGCGTATCCGCCCGGACAAAGACGTCGACGGTTTCCATCCTTATAACGTCGGTCGTCTGGCCCAGCGCATTCCGCTGCTGCGTCCATGCACGCCTAAAGGCATCATGACGCTGCTGGAAAGCACTGGCGCTGACCTTTATGGCATGGACGCAGTGGTCGTCGGCGCCTCCAACATCGTCGGGCGCCCGATGGCGATGGAACTGTTGCTGGCCGGTTGCACCGTGACCGTGACTCACCGCTTCACCAAGGATCTGGCCGGCCACGTTGGCCGTGCTGATCTGGTGGTGGTGGCCGCCGGCAAGCCGGGCCTGGTCAAAGGCGAGTGGATCAAGGAAGGCGCGATCGTGATCGACGTCGGCATCAACCGTCAGGACGACGGCAAACTGGTCGGCGACGTAGTCTACGAAACCGCCCTGCCCCGCGCTGGCTGGATCACTCCGGTGCCGGGTGGCGTCGGTCCGATGACCCGCGCCTGCCTGCTGGAAAACACCCTTTATGCGGCAGAAACCCTGCACGCCTGATCGGTACTTTCAGCAATAAGAAAAACCCGCCTTGTGCGGGTTTTTTCATGCCTGAGAAAAAACTGTAACCGTTCGCCGGAAACCCCTCTTTTTACAGGCCTTTTCACGAGTTTTTCAGGTCGTTCAAACAACCATCGACAGATCTTCAGCCATACTCCTAGAATGCGACGCTTTGAAGAAATAACCCGTTACAAACTAACGGAATATCCAACCTTTATGAGTTCGCCCGCGTGAAAATTCGTCTTTCGATTCTGAGCCTGTTTTTTGCTTTTACAGGCACATTCATCACGCCAACGATCAACGCTGCGGAAACCACCGCTGCCCCCCGTGACGCTTCGACCCTGAAGATCGCCTCCGGCAGCGCCCTGCTCATGGATATGCAGACCAACAAAGTCATCTACTCCAGCAACCCTGACGTGATCGTACCGATTGCCTCCGTCAGTAAGTTGATGACCGGTTTGGTAGTGGTTGAAGCCCGGCAGAACATGGACGAATGGATCAATGTCGATATCAGCAACACACCGGAAATGCGCGGTGTGTTTTCCCGAGTCAAACTCAAGAGTGAACTGCCGCGCCGCGAGATGCTGCTGATCGCCTTGATGTCTTCGGAGAACCGCGCGGCCGCCAGCCTCGCGCACCACTATCCGGGAGGCTACGCCGCCTTTATCGCGGCGATGAACGCCAAAGCCAAGGCACTGGGCATGACCAGCACGCATTTCGTCGAACCGACAGGCCTGTCGGAGCGTAACGTTTCCACCGCCCGCGACCTGAGTAAGTTGCTGGTGGCCGCGCATAAGTATCCGCTCCTCAGCGAACTGACCACCACCAAGGAAAAAACCGTGTCGTTCCGTAAACCCAATTACACCCTGGGTTTCCGTAATACCGATCACTTGGTCAATAAAGCCGACTGGGACATCAAGATCACTAAAACCGGCTTCACCAACCCCGCCGGGCATTGCCTGGTTCTGGTGACGAAAATGGGCAATCGCCCGGTCGCTTTGGTGATTCTCGACGCGTTCGGCAAGTACACCCACTTTGCCGATGCCAGCCGCATCCGCAGCTGGGTGGAAACCGGCAGGAGCGCCAACGTCCCAGCCGTGGCCCAGCAATACAAAGCCGTGAAAAATCTCAAGTCGCGCCAGAGCGGCGTGGTCGAAGCGTCCAAGTAACCTGCCGCACAAGAAAAAGCCCCGAATCCTCGGGGCTTTTTTTCATCTGCGAATCAGTCATTGGGCAGCGGCATCTTGTCGTCATCAGGGATGCCATCGCCCGCGCTCGGATCCCGCGCAGGTTCCGGCGTCAACACGTTGGGCCGGGCCATCGGGTCGCGCAGCGGGCTGTCCGGGTCCAGCACCGGATCAATCTCCGGCTCTGGCGTGGTGGGCACACTGTCGGGTTTATGGTCGTCGAAGCTTGAATCAGTACTCATACGCACCTCGCATCAAGGTTTCAGATCAGCCAGGGGATCGTAGGGTTTGGCTGGTTTCCTGGGGTCTTCGCCTGGCTCAACGTCGAGAGGCGCCTTGGCGGGGCCGACAGGATCGACTTGCGGATCATCGAGGTCGGGCGAGTCCGGATCAAACCCCAGATCATCTCCCGAAGAATGCTCGGACGAATGCGGGCCTTTCGGTGCTTGGGAATCTGTCATATCGCCTCCTGATTCACCCGCGGAAAGCGGGTTCTATTCGTAGGAGGCCTGCCGGGCGCAGTCGTGCCCGGCAAATGACGAACGGAGACTCAGTGGGCTGCCAGCGCCTTGCGCGCCTGCGCCGCTTCGTTTTCCTGACCGGCCTGAGCCAGATCATCCGCCGCTTTGAGCCAGCGCTGTCGGTCGACGGCTGCGGGGATCTGCGACGGTTTCTGAATCAGCACGGCCCAGCCACCGGACTTTTCCAGTGCCGACTCAAAGGAACTGAAACTCATCAGCTCGCGACGGTTCATGCCGGCGCGCAGCAACACTTTCTGCTTATTGCGGTCGTAGCCGGACAGGATCGCGTAACGCGGTTCGGCCCAGAATGCCGAACCCTCGCTGAAACGCACCATCACCGGATAACCCGCTGCCACTTGCTTCAACAGCGCTGGCAGCTTGCTGTCCAGCGGGTACACCACCATGCCGTACTCACGGGCAAGGTTTTGCAGATTCTGCTGCAATTGGTCTTCGGCACCCGGCAGGTGCAATGGTTTCTCGAGCAGCCCCGGGGTAATCACGATGCCCTGCTGCGACAACAGGCTAGCCAGCACTTGCGGCCCGCTTTGATTGGCTTCACCGCGATAGAACGTGCCGCTGAGTTCGACCCGCTCCGGCAGACGCTTGACCTCGGGCGCGACACTGCCTGCACATCCGGTCAACACGGCCGCGCAACCCGCCACCAGCAGCGCCGCACGAATTCGAGAAAATACCTGCACCATCATCACTCTCTGTTCAGACGCCGGTCATCGTGTTCCGGCAACGCCTGCGATCATAGGGCCGCTCCAGGCTGCGGTATAGCCTTAAGCGGCAGCCCCATCGATTGCATAGAGCAAACTGATTGGTCGCAATCGACCTTTGGTCAATAGTCTGAAACACCCCATTGTCTAGACTGTCACTGAAACAGAGCGAATTGAAAAAGCGTGCGCCCGATGCAGGGCGAAGAGGAGGCACTGATGAGCCTGACCATGACCATTGTGATGTTGATTGCCGGCTGGCTGGCCGTGGCGACTGCCATGTTGTGGGGGGTGTTGCGGATTTCGCGGCGCCACCATCATCCGGTTGAGCCTGCTGCGGTTGAGAAAACCGAGAAGCACAGCCCGCGTCACGCAACTGCGCACTGAGGCCAAACTTTAAAAGCAAAAGCCTCTCACCCTAGCCCTCTCCCGGAGGGAGAGGGGACTGATCGAGTTGTTTTTCGAGCTACGCCGACCTGGAAGACCAGGTTGAACACACGTTTAAAAACTACACAAATCGGCTCCCTTTCCCCCTCTCCCTTGGGAGAGGGCTGGGGTGAGGGGCTGGATCTATTCCACACTGCAAATCTTGATTCAAAAAAAACCGCCTGTTCTCTAAGAGTTCAGGCGGTTTTTGTACTTTCAGCAGTTACGCCTGCTCAGCCAGTTTCTTCTGCCTCGCCCGACGCGACATCATGTTCAGCACTTCAATCGCTGCCGAGAACGCCATCGCCGCATACACATAACCTTTCGGTACGTGGGCACCGAAGCCTTCAGCGATCAAGGTCATACCGATCATGATCAGGAAGCCCAGAGCCAGCATCACCACCGTCGGGTTGTCGTTGATGAACTTGGCCAGCGGCTCAGCAGCAAACAGCATCACCAGTACCGACACCACCACCGCGATGATCATGATCGGCAAGTGTTCGGTCATGCCGACCGCAGTAATGATGCTGTCGATCGAGAACACCATGTCGAGCATCAGGATCTGACCGATAGCGGCGGCAAAACCCAGGGTAACCGTCGAGGTCGCCGACTTCGGATCTTCCGGCGCCGGGTCCATGCTGTGATGGATTTCAGTCGTGGCCTTCCAGACCAGGAACAGACCACCGGCAATCAGGATCATGTCCTTCCAGGAGAACGCCTGGCCCAGAATCTCGATCACCGGCGCAGTCAGCTGCACGATGAAGGCGATGGTGCTCAACAGTGCCAGACGCAGAATCAACGCCATACCGATACCGATGCGGCGCGCTTTCTGCTGATACTGCTTGGGCAGCTTGTTGGTCAGGATCGAGATAAAGATCAGGTTATCGATGCCGAGCACGATTTCCATCACCACCAAGGTGGCCAAAGCAACCCAGGCGGTGGGGCTGGCGGCGAGCTGTAACAGATATTCCATGGGTCAGTCCTGACTCTGTGTAAGACGAATTAGATGGTCTTGGAGGAAGATTCGGATTTTTCCGCATCTTTTTCCGGTGTTTCTTTCTTCTCGATCAGCCCGCCGGTGGCATCGCTGAGTGCTTGCTCGGCGGCTTTGTGGGTGTCGTCAATCGCTTGCTTGGCGCTTTCGGCAGCCTTGCCCATCAGTTGCTGAGCGCTTTTCTCGGCCTGATCGCAACCGGCCAGAAGCAGTAAAGACGTAAACATCAATGCTGGGATGGTGTATTTCATGAGGCTTCCTTCGAATGAACAGACAGGGTCACAGACCAGCCGTCGATGGCTGGGCATTCTAGGGAGATGAACACTTCAGGAAAATTCGTATTTTTAGCGGCTATACTTCGGTTTTCACGAACTGTAGAACGTCATGCTCAATTATCGACAACTGCATTACTTCTGGGTCGTAGCCAAGACCGGCAGCATCGTGCGCGCCTGCGAGCAACTGAACCTGACCCCACAAACCATCAGCGGGCAAATTTCACTGCTCGAACAGACGTATGGCATCGAGTTATTCAGACGGGTCGGCCGGCAACTCGAATTGACCGAAGCCGGACGCCAAGCCCTGCCCTACGCCGAGCAAATGTTTCAGCTGGGTGGCGAGCTGGAACTGATGCTGCGCGCGCAACCCAACGAACAGCAGATCCTGTTCCGCGTCGGCGTGGCTGACGTGGTGCCGAAATCCATCGTCTATCGCCTGATCGCACCGACCATGGAGCTGAACGAACCACTGCGCATCACCTGCCGCGAAGACAAGCTCGAACGTTTGCTCGCCGATCTGGCCATCCAGCGTCTGGACCTGGTGATTTCCGACAGCCCGATGCCCTCGCACCTCGACATCAAGGGCTATAGCCAAAAGCTCGGTGAGTGCGGGATCAGTTTTTTCGCCACCCCGGAACTGGCAGCCAAATACGGCCAGGATTTCCCACGCAGTCTGCACGGTGCACCACTGTTGATTCCCGGGCCGGAAACCGTGGTGCGCAGCCGCTTGCAGCGCTGGTTTGCCGAGCAGCAGATCCAGCCGCAAATTGTCGGCGAATTCGATGACAGTGCCTTGATGCAGGCCTTCGGCCAATCCGGCAGCGGGATTTTTATCGGCCCGAGCGTGATTGCCGATGAGGTGAAGCGCCAGTATGGCGTCGAGCTGATTGGCCAGACCGACGCGGTGACCGAGTCGTTCTACGCCATTTCGGTGGAACGCAAGGTCAAGCACCCCGGCATCGTTGCGATTACCGAAGGTGCCCGACGCGAGCTGTTTACCGCGTTATGAGGCCTCGGCGCACATTTCGCGCGGCTTGAGCGTCATCAGCACCATGGCGAGGAACACCGACAGCAAAATGAACCCGGCGGCGGCAAAGCCAAGGAAGCCCAGACCCGCGCTGTCGATGACCCGACCACCGACGATGGCGCCCAGGCCGATCCCCAGATTGGCCCCGGCGATGTTCAACGAGGCGGCAAAGGCCGGCGCTTCCGGCGCCGCTTTCATCAGGCGCACGTGGCTGACCAGGAACAACGCAGCCTGGGTTACGCCCCAGATCCCCATCGCCACCGCCAAGCCCAGCGGCGAATGAATGTTCGGCACCAGCGAGACCATGCCGGCAATCATGAACGCACAGAACAACACCGACGCTCCCAGCGGATGCTTATCCACCGCACGACCGCCCAGCGAGTTACCAATCAACCCGACCGCGCCGAAGGCCATCAGGCACCAACCGACGACAGTGCCGTTGAACCCGGCGAGGCGCTCAAGAATGTCGGCCAGATACGTGTAAGCGGTAAACATGCCGCTGAACACCAGAATCGACAGCAGGATATGGCCGATCATCAGCGGACTGCGCAGGATTTTGAATTGCGAGCGGAAGCTGACCTGGTGCTGGTGCAGACTGGTTTTCGGCAGATAAACAAACAGCAACAAGGCTTTGGCAAAAGCGATCACCGCCAAAATCCCAAAGGCACTGCGCCAGCCGAACGCATCGGAAATCAGCGTGCCGACTGGAATGCCGAACACCGTGGCGCAGACAATGCCAAAACCGATCTTGGCAATCGCGCGACCGGCGAAATCCGGACCGACGATGTCCACGGCAGTCTCACTGGCCAAGGCCCAGAACACCGGCAGACCGAGCGCCGGGATCAACCGGGCAATCGCCATCACCCAGATATTCGGCGCCAGCGCCGCCACGGTATTGGCCAGACCAAACATGATCAGGATGCTGATAAACAGCTTGCGCCGCTCGAAGCGGGCGAAATACGCGGTCAGGAAAGGCCCGAACATCGCCACCGTGAAGGCGAACAAAGTCACCAGCAACCCGGCCTGCGGGATGGTGACTGCGAGGTCTCGGGCAATCGCCGGCAACAGGCCGACGATAACAAATTCCGTGGTCAGCACCGTGAATCCGGCAGCGGACAACAGAAGAATGGGCAACAGCATGCGCAACTCCAGCAAAACGACGACACCAGCGTTGACCCGGAGGCCCGCTGGCAGAGTTTGAAAATAAGGATGCGCAATCTTAACAGAGTGTGTCCGGGCTGACTTGCACAAACCTGCCGACTTTGTTGCCTGATCCGGTGGCAGATCGTCACATGCCTGAAGGATAAGGCCTACGCTGTGATAAAGTCCGCGCCCTGAAAAACGTACGGCCTGTTCAACGACCGGCTTATTGGCGTTGATGTCGCGTCAACACTTTCGGTTCGTGGCGGTGGTCTGCCCCTGTTTTGCCATCGCTTTACGCAACCTTGCACCCTATAAAAAATCAGAGATGCCGCTATGACCGCTTCATCCCCTTCTCTATTGCAACGCCTCAAGAACCTCAGCCTGGTCACGCAGATCCTCATTGGCCTGATCGCCGGTATCGCCCTGGCGCTGTTCGCCCCGGAAGCGGCGAAAGGCACGGCGTTCATCGGTAAAGTGTTCGTATCGGCGTTGAAAGCCGTCGCACCGATTCTGGTGTTCGTGCTGGTAATGGCCTCGATTGCCAACCACAAGCACGGCCAGGAAACCCACATCCGCCCGATTCTGTTCCTCTATCTGCTGGGCACCTTCGCTGCGGCGGTCGTGGCCGTGGTCGCGAGCATGGCGTTCCCGTCGCATCTGGTACTGTCGACCGACAACGTTTCGGTGACGGCGCCGGGCGGTATCGGCGAAGTGCTGCAAAGCCTGCTGTTGAGCGTGGTCGACAACCCGGTCAGCGCACTGATGAACGCCAACTTCATCGGCATTCTGGCCTGGGCGATCGGCATGGGCATCGCGATTCGCCATGCCGGCGACACCACCCGCGAAGTGCTGGGGGATCTGTCCAACGGTGTGACCTTGATCGTGCGTGTGGTGATTCGCTTCGCGCCGCTGGGCATTTTCGGTCTGGTCGCTTCGACGCTGGCTACGTCCGGCTTCGGCGCGCTGATCGGTTACGCGCACCTGCTGGCCGTGCTGCTCGGTTGCATGCTGTTCGTGGCGCTGGTGATGAACCCGCTGATCGTGTTCTGGAAACTGCGTCGCAACCCGTATCCGCTGACCCTCAAGTGCCTGCGTGAAAGCGGTATCACTGCATTCTTCACCCGCAGTTCGGCGGCGAATATTCCGGTCAATCTGGAGTTGAGCAAGCGTCTGGGCCTGCATGAAGACACCTATTCGGTGTCGATCCCGCTGGGCGCGACCATCAATATGGCCGGTGCGGCGATTACCATTACCGTGTTGACGCTGGCGGCCGTGCACACATTGGGTATTGCCGTGGACATTCCGACGGCGATTCTGCTCAGCGTTGTCGCCGCGATTTGCGCGTGTGGCGCGTCGGGTGTGGCGGGTGGTTCGTTGCTGTTGATTCCGTTGGCGTGCAGCCTGTTTGGCATTCCGAGTGAGATTGCCATGCAGGTGGTGGCGGTCGGTTTCATTATTGGCGTGTTGCAGGACTCGGCGGAGACGGCGCTGAACTCGTCGACTGACGTGCTGTTTACCGCAGCGGCGTGCCTGGGTGAAGAAGAAAAGGCCCAGCGTACGGCTTGATATTCGCTGTAATGAAAAGCCCGCCATGGTGTGAACCTTGGCGGGCTTTTTTGTGGCTGAGATCTTTT
>NZ_AKJR01000048.1:64-88269 GCF_000282235.1 Pseudomonas sp. GM24
GGGCTGGGGTGAGGGGGTAGCTCTTGATCTTAACCGCGATCGCGAGGAATCAGACTCTGCAACTGCTGGGCAAGGAAATTGGCGTCGAAGGCAAACGTATCCGGATCCTTCAAACCATTGGTCTTGCGCCATTGCCACGTGCCGTCCGGCAATCCGACCAGCGAAATGCTGCCATAACGCGCCGCCGTCAGCCCCATCACCGCGAGCGAGATCTGACCCGCGCTGCCCATTACATCCGGCACGAACTCCACCGGTTTGCCGGCAATCACAATGCTCAGCTTCTCCGTCTTGAAAGTGGACGTCTCTACCGGGTTACTCGGCCCGAACGCGACATAGGCCTCGCGACTCACCTCCAGTAGATTCGGCGCCTGCACCGGCTCCAGCCATTGCTGAATTTCGCTGAACAGCGCAGTAATCCGTGTAGCCCAAGCAGCCGATTGCGTCTCGAACAGTTGCTTCTTGTGCGCTTCGCTCTCGGCGTAATGACGAAGCATCTCGCCCAGTTGTTGTACGTCGTCCATAGCGGTGTTCCTCGGAAAGGAGCTGCAAAGGTCGATAGTGGCAGATACCAGCCCCGGCGTACGTTTAACCTGCACCAGGCCCGATGAAGCACCATGACACCTGCGTGAAAGATCAGCGGTACAGTCACTTGCTGCTGGCATCGAAACATGAAGAAAAGGAAACTCCGCGCAGACCTGAACGCTCGACACTGTCATTTGCCTGAGGACATCCAATGCGCACCATCGGCCTGATCGGCGGCATGAGCTGGGAATCCAGCGCCGAATACTATCGACTCATCAATCAGCAAGTCCGTGACCGTCTCGGCCCGTTGCGCTCGGCGCAATTGCTGATGCACAGCGTCGATTTTGGCCCTGTCGAACAGGCCCAGCACGCCGGGCGCTGGGACGATGCGGCAGCAATTCTGGTCGATGCTGCGCGCAGGCTCGAAGCCGGCGGCGCCGAATGCGTGGTGCTGTGTACCAACACCATGCACAAGGTTGCCGAGCAGATTCAGGCGGCGATCAGCATTCCGTTTTTGCACATTGCCGAACCGGCCGCACAGGCGGCTCTGAACATAGATGCACGCACGGTCGGATTGCTCGGCACCGCATTCACCATGGAACAGGATTTCCTCAAGCAACGCCTGGTCGCCAAGGGTTTGACCGTGTTAGTGCCGGACGAAACAGAGCGCAAGGATGTACACCGGATCATCTACGACGAACTCTGCGTCGGCGTGATCAGCGATCAGTCGCGGCAAATCTATCAGCGGGTGATCGAATCCCTCACCGCGCGCGGCGCTCAGGCAATTATCCTCGGCTGCACCGAAATCGGCATGTTGGTCAAACCCGAACACAGCGCCCTGCCCCTGCTCGACACCACCGAACTGCATGCACAGTCGGCGGTGGCGTTTGCGCTGGGCGACTGAGTCAGGTTTTCGGGCGATTGCGCAGGCGGGCCATGCTCAGGGTGTCGACCCATTGCCCGTCGCGCACCGCGTAATCGCGAAACAGGCCTTCGGTCTCGAACCCGAATTTGCGGTAGAGCGCGATGGCGGCCTCGTTGTCGGCGTAAACCGAGAGTTCGACGCGGTGCAGATTCATCCAGTTGTCGGCGACGTCCAGCGCCGCCGCCAACAGCTTCGACCCCACGCCTTTGCCCTGCCACGCCACAGCGACTGCCATACCGACACTGCCGGCATGGCTGCGACGAATCCGCGAATAGTTTTCCAGCCCCAGATGGCCAATGACCTGGCCCTGATGCAGCGCGACCAGCTTCAACACCCGTTCATTTTCCGCCAGCAACCGTTGGCGCCAGACGTCGATTGACTGAAACGGCATCTGCAACACCTGCCGGGTGACGGCCCGCTCGTTGTAAAGCGCCGTGACAGCCTCGAGGTGCGACTCGCTGAAGCGTTCAATATGAATGGCGGCGTTGTGGTCGGGCATGGCGGATCCTTCCTGGATCGATGTGTGGCCGACCACTCTAAACTGCCAGTTGTCTGTCTGGCGAGAGTAAATACGGTAGGAGCGAGCCTGCTCGCGAAAGCGATCTTTCATTCACCGTTTGCGTTATTTGACACAAACCTGCAACTCAGCCGCCCGTCGGATTTTAGCTCGCACCTGTCAGATCTGACAGGTGCGCGATTCTTCAGCTTGCGCTTTGATGGCTCCTTCCACACTTAATGCAGGAGTTTCAACATGAAGAAGTACTCGACCCATGTTTTACCAACGCTAACGTCAATCAAAGGCTTGGGCAGCGGTATCGAGATTCTCAATGAAGGAATTACGGTAGAAACTTCATTTAAGATAAGCGGCACAGCCGCCCCAGGTCAGAACATTGAGGTGTTCGACGGAGAGGTGTCCAAAGGCGAGGCTACCTCAGATACATCAACCGGCGAATGGCGTTTATCGATAGGAGGCCTGACCCCGTCCACGTACAGCTTTACCGCCAAAACTCCGGAGGGTTTGTCGAGTTCTCCCGCAAGAACATTTACCCTACTCCAGCAATTTTTTATCGAAGAATTCGTAGATTACCCTGAAGGGCCTTTCACGACTCTCGAAACCTACTACATGACAATCACTTCAGCAGCGGAGCCAAAAAGTTATCTAAAAATCATCAATAGCGCCGGTGAGCATTACCTGTATTTTGTGCGCCGAGTGGAAGGATCTTTACTCGTGACAATGGACATAAAAGTGCCTTGTTCAAGCATTGAATTTAAGTACAAGGTGTATTCGGGCGGCACTCCTGACGGCGTATTTACTGCTACCTTTTACGACGACAAAGCAACCCTACTGGAGACTAAAAAAATCAGTGCAGTGGACCATACTGAATATGAGGTGGTGGCCGTTGAGCAACCCGGTATTAAAAGAGTGGAGTTCAGTCTTGATGGAGCCTCTGCCGAGACCGGCAACCTATTGACTGTCAGCGTAGACAACATCAAATTTACTGCCCAATCATAGCGTGAATAATGTCATCCAGTAACATGAGTCTGCCCGAAAGCGAACTGTGACAGATGTCAGGCCGCTTTCGCGAGCAGGCTCGCTCCCACAATAGATGTGAATCAGGACTGAAACCATTCGTGGCGCTCGGAGAAAGTGTGATGAATGAGGTCGGTGAGGGTTTGCACTTCGGCCACATTCTGTGACTCGGCGTTGACCGCCAGCCACGCCTGCAATTGCATGGGCTCTTCGAACAACCCCGGCAGTGCGATCAGGCCCCGGTCAAAGCGGCTCATATACGCCGGCAACAAACCAATGCACGCGCTGCAACGAATCATCTCCAGCATCAATTCATAGGACTGCATCTGCACCACCCCGGCCAGACGCTGTTCGACCAGTTCATTCCATGGGCGAAAGCTGTCGATCTGGCGGTCGTGTTGCCATTGCACCAGCATGAAGTCGGCGAGGTCGTCGGGTGTGTCCGGGCGCGCAGTAACGCGGGAGTAGCGTTTGGCGATGTGTGGCAGGTAGTCGAGGCGTGCCAGCGCTTGCGGTTCGCTGGTGGCGAAGGTCGGGCCCGGGTGTGGGGTTTCGCCGTGGGAGAGCCAGAGGACGACGTCGGCGCTGACGGCACGCAGCGACAATTCGCTGTCCAGCGCGATGATTTCCAGGCGTACGCTGGCGTTGCGGCGCAGCAGTGCGATGAGGTCGCGGCCGAGGATGTCGTGGAGGATCGATTCGGCGACGGCGAGGCGGATCAGTGGCTGTTCGATCACCGGCAGTTTGCGTTCGTTGGCCAGCGCTATCAGTTTGGCCTGCAGTTGCTGGCCTTCACGGGTGAGGCTCAGTGCGCTGCCCTGGAAGCTGAACAGCGTGTGTTGCAGTTCTTGTTCGAGCTGGGCCAGTTGTTTACGCAGCAAGGTCGAGCGCACGTTGAGGCTGCGCGCGGCTTGCATGAAGCAACCGCAGCGGGCGCTGACCAGGAAGTATTGGGCGACGTCAGCGTCGATGGTCGCGGCGTGCGAAAGCCAAGGTTCGCTTTTGTTGTGTGGCCAATGGTAATCGGAGTTGCCCTGTCGTCCTGCGGGTTCGGTGAATGACATCGATGACTCCCTGTCGATCTTTGTATTTTGGTGGCTTTCAGCACTTTTAAACTATTTCTGAACCCAGTGGAGATCCTGTGGGAGCTGGCTTGCCAGCGATGAGGCCGGCAGATCCAACATCATGGGTGACTGGTAAGCCGCCATCGCTGGCAAGCCAGCTCCCACAGGTCACTCAGTGAAGGTGAAATCAGTGTTTTTCCTCTAGGACTTTGTTGAGCTCGGCACCGTCGATGCTGAGCGTCGCGGTATTGAGCATGCCGTCGAGGTACGCTTGGGCAATCTGTTCCTGCCGCTGCGCACGCAAGGCCTGGGTCAGTTGATCGCGCAGTTCGTCGAGGGTCGCCAGCCGCGCCGGTTGTTGCTCGGTGAGTTTGATCACATGGAACCCGGCGGCGCTCTGGACGGGATCAGAGACTGCGCCCACCTTGAGCCGTGCCACGGCGCCTCGCACTTCCGGCACCAATTGCTGCAACGGTTGCAGGCCACTATCGCCGCCGCGTTCAGCGGTGACGCGATCCTGCGAATACTGCGTCGCCAGTGCAGCAAATTCTGCCGGTGTCGCCTGCGCTTTCTTGCTCAGTTCAAGCGCCTGCTTGCGCACCGCTTCAAGATTCTGCGGATCATTGACGCCGAGGAAAATCTGACTGACCCGATACAACGCTGGGGTCTGCCAGCTTGCCTTGCCCGCGTCATAAGCCTGCTGCAATTCCGCTGCACTCGGATAATCCGCCGGCACCTGGCTGACCGAACGCAAGTAATCACGGAACACAATCTGCTCAGTCGCCGCACGGGTCTGCCGGGCCACGTCCGGGCGCTGCGCCCAGCCTTGGGCATCGGCCTGCTCCAGCACCGCTTTCTCGGCCAGCCGCGTGCGAATCCAGCGCTCCAGCGCTTCACGATTGCCGCGCAATTGTTCGCGGGTCTCTGGCGGGACTGTCGCCAGCAACGCCTGAAGTTCCGCAGGGGTTACCTGCTGATTACCCAACCGCGCCACCGCCGGCCCCGTTGCAACCGTCGCCAGCGGTGACGATTGCTGGGCGGCGACCGGGTCACTGCCCGGCCGCACCACCAGCGCCACGGTCACCACCAACAGCGCCACTGCCGCAGCGCTGATCACCATGGCAGGCTTTTTCACAGCGCGACTTCCTCTTGCTCAGCGATGGCGACTTTGGCGGTCTGCGCGCTGCCGTTCTGGGTGAAGTCACGCAGATAAACAATAAACTCTTGCAGCAGGCGATCCCACAATTCCAGGTTGCCACGCAGGTGATCATTGCTCACGCCCGCCGCCACCACCACGTCCATTTCCATCACCAGAAACTCGCCCTGCAACGACAACCGCGCAAACCGGCGGCTGGCGTTCCACTGCTCGGCCACACCCTGTGGCAACTCTCCCTGCACGCGCAGCGCACAGCTGAACGTGAAGTCGACGTAACTGCCCTGCTCCACCGCAGGGTTGCCGAAACGCACGGCGTAGCCAATGCCCTGACTGGCGCTGAGCAACTGGACGATGCCGTTCTGTTCAGTCTGGTTGACGCGATAACCGGCGGCTTGCAGGACGTCGGTCAGGGATTGTGGGGAAACATGGCTGATCAATTGAGTCATTACTTCTTCCTTGTTTATCAGTGCGAGAGCGCGGCTTGCGGCGCGTCGAATTGAGTCTTGTAGAGCTCGTCACCGAACCCCTGCGCCAGTTCATCGAACTTGACCCGGGCGCTGCCCGCGAAGGGCTGGCGGATCTTCATCACCTCGGCCACGTCGATGTTTTCGTAGGCAGTGAGGATCTGTTTGGCGACGCCGTACATCTGCTGATTCTTGACTGAACATTGCTGCACTTGTGTGTCACGTTCAGTCAATTGCGCTTGAAGCTTAGACCGTTCTGCCTCTTTGGCACGGGCCATGACCAGCAACTCGTCATAGGCCTTTTTGAACTTGCCGGTCTGCTCGGCGCTGGCCGCCACTTGTGCCTGCGCCTGGCTGTGCAGGCTCTGTTGCTGTCCGGCCAATTGCTCGGCGACGCCTTTGGCCTTAGCCAGTTCAGCGCTCAATTGCTTGATTTGCGCCTGCGCAGCCTTGGCTTCGTTTTGCGCCGCCAGTTGCGCGGCGCTGGCCTGGGCCTGCTGACTTTGCAGGGCCTGCAACTGTTGCGTGGTGCTGCGCAATTGCGTGCGCAGGCGTTCTTCCATGCCTTCGGCACTGGCCCCAGTGGCGATCAACAGCCCGAGCCCGAGCAACACAAATCGCGTTTTCATAACCCTCTCCCGGCGCCTTAGAAGCGCGTGTTGATCTCAAGCTGCAAGACGTCGATGTCGAACGGCGCGCCGTACACCGCTTCGGTGCTCATCCAGCGACCGGTGGCGTAAACGTTCTTCGCCAGGCCGTAGTTGCCGCCAATGAAATAGCCCTTGGCGTTGGTGCCGCCGAGGTGGAACGACGAGTCGTTGAAGCCGTCCGGCAAGGCGTCAGGCTGGATGTATTTGTAGCCGGCAAACATGTTCCAGTCGCCCTGCTTTTTCAGGTCCAGCGCGCTGCCGAGGGTGAACTGCACCATCCACGCATTGGCGCCGCTTTCGATGTCGCCGTTGCTGTCGAGGTTGTTGACGATCTGCCCGGCCGAACGCTTGCGCATGTCGCCTTCGTCGTACGCGAGGTTGTGGATGTAGTTGCCCTGGCTGCGCAGTTTGAAGTCTTCTGGCAAGTCGGCATCCCAGACCATGTTCAGATCAAGCAGATTGAATTCCGAAGCAAGGCCAACGAACTGCGGCTGCGGCGTGGTGGTCGGGTTAAGCGGGTTCGGCGTGATGTCGCGCAGCAGGAACACGCTGTTGCCCTTCTGCATGAACGCCGCGCGGCTGCCGTCGCTGTCACAGCCCGGCGCGCCGGCCCACGGTTCGCAAGGGCTGGAACGCTGGCCTTGAATGTCGTCGAAGCGGTAGTAGGCCAGTGCACCTTTCAAACGGTTGTTGCTGTTGATTGCCCATTTGGCGCCAATCTGCGCGCCGTACAACCACTTGTTGTCGCTCTCTTCCTTGTCGAAACCGTTGCTGCTGGCGGTGTCGTTGGTGTAGTCCACCGGGAACGCACCGACGGTGCCGAACACGCCCCAATCGCGATTGAGCTTGTGGTCGAAAATCGCCGCGACGCCGTCGAAGTTCAGGTCGTTGGAATAAAGCATGTCGGTGGACATGAACGGGTTGGCGAAGCGCCCGCCGGTCAGGGTCAATTCATCCGTAGGCTTCCAGTTCAGGTAGCCCTGATCGAGCCAGATGTCCTTTTTGGCGAAACCGCCGCCGAGGTTTTGCGTGGTCGATACCGGGTTGTTGTCCGAGCCGGTGCCGATACGAATGCCGGCGGTCCATTGCGGCGAAATCTCTGCTTTCATGCCCAGCCTTGCGCGGATGCGGAACTGGTTGGTGCGATCTTCGCGGGTGTTGAGCAGCGGCGGCAGATTGGTGCTGCTGTTGGGGTTCACGTCGTACGGGCCGTTGTTGTTGAGCTTGGCGAAGTCGACGATCTCGTTGCTGTTGCTGTCCGAGTAGTAGCGCGATTCGTTGCGCAAGCGAATGTCGCCGTCGAAACTGATGCGCGCCGCCCATTCCGGGAAGCTGTTTGGCGCAGCCCAGTTTTCCTGTTTGGCGGTGGCCATGACTTCGGCTTTGACCTGATCGCGAATCTGGTCACGCACCGCTGCCGGCACATATTGCACACGGACGTCGCCCGGCGCCGCCACTGGCCCCGCCGCCACGGCGGTGGATGCCGCAGCCTGTTTGGCCTGGGCCGCTTCGTTCTGCGCCTGAGCGATCAGCGCATCGGCCTTGTCCTGCTTCAGAATGCCCTGCTCGACCAGCAAGCGGATCAGATTGATCGTGGCGTTCTCCGAGAGCGCAGGCGCTGCCACGGCCTGACCGACCAGGGTCGCAATGACCATGCCGACCGCCAGGGACAATCGATTCACGTTGGAAATCATCTGCACACAACTCCTTTTGCCAAAGCTTTAAAAGTGGGGTTAACCTGGACGCCGCCCTTGCAGGGACAGGCGCACAGGCAAAGTGATGGAGGCCGGTGGCCGTTCGCTCAGCGCCGGCGCACCGCGCAACGCGGCCAGCACTTGCGTATCAATCTCGGGGTTACCGCTCGACTTGATCAGCTCGACGCGGGTGATCTCGCCGACGCTGCTCAGCCAGACATCGGCCTGCAACGAAAACGCGAGGTTGCGCAGCTCAGGGTTCTCACGCAGCAAACGCTGGAAGGTGAACGCCAGAAACTGGCTGTACGTCCCGGTGCCCAGACGCCCGCCACCAGTGCCAGCCATGCCGCCACCCTTGCCCGCGCCGATGTTGAAAGCGTCGTTGCCGGACTGCGCATCGCCGTCCATTTGCATCGGGTTGGCCAGATCATCCGCCGGGGATGGCGGCGCTTCTTCCTCGGGCTTGACCTCTTCTGGCTCGGGCGTTGGCTCCGGCTCGACGACTTTTTCTTCCACCGGGGTTTCCGGTTCTGGCGGTTTTTCCGGCGGCGGAGGTGGCGGTGGTGGCAACGGAATGATCGTCGGCACCTTCGGCGCTTCGCGGCGGATGCCGCTCATGTCATTGGCCCACTGCCACAGAAACCATGCGGCGAGCGCACCGATGAGCAATCCGGCGCCCCACTTCGCGTAACGCAGCGCTGGCTTTTTCACCGGCAGCGGCTCGATCGGGAGTTGTGCGGTCATGACTCAGCCCTGACTCGGTTTGCCGGTCACAAGACCGACTTGGGACAGTTCGAGCCGGCGCAACAGATCCAGCACTTCAATGACTTTTTGGTATTGCACCGTCGCGTCGCCGCGCACGATCACCGGGAAATCCGGACTCTGTGCCTTTTCGATGCGCAGGCGTTCTTCCAGCTCGGCCAACGTCACCGGATAGGCGTCGAGGAAAACCTGGCCGCCGTCGTTGACCGAAATCGCTTTGGTCTTGGCCTCGGACAGCGACACGGAGGCGCTGGCCTTGGGCAGGTTGATCTGGATTCCGGAGACCTGCGCGGTGGCGGTGAGGATGAACATCACCAGCACCACCATCAGCACGTCGACCAGCGGGGTGATGTTGATGCTGTCTACCGCGGCATCTTCGTCATCGTCGTGGGAGGCATTTACAGACGCCATGTCAGTGCTCCTCAGGCCGGTACGGAGTGGTTGGCGTGATGGCCGCGATGCGCCGACTCACTGAACTGACTCTCGCCGTGCATCTCCGCCAGCCGCGTGATGAACTCGTCGACAAACACACGCATGTCGGCGCTGACTTCCTTGTTGCGGGTGATCAGGCGGTTGTAGCCAAACAGCGCCGGGATCGCGACGAACAGGCCCATCGCGGTGGCGAGCAATGCGGCAGCCATGCCCGGTGCGATGGCGTTGATGTTGACGTCACCGGCCATCGCCGTGCCGAGGAACACCACCATGATCCCCAGCACCGTGCCGAGCAGGCCGATGTACGGGCCGCCGGCGATGGCGTTGGACAGGGTCGAGAGCTTCGAGCTGAGCTGCTGATTTTCGCGGGTACGCACGCCGTCCATCGAGCAACGGATCGCTTCGATGGTCGCAGCCGAAACCGAGGAGGTATCGGCGCCCTGTTCGCGGCGAGTGCGGATCTCTTTGACTGCCACCAGGTACAGGCGCCACAGCGATGAATGCTGCAAGCGCTGGGCGAGTTGCGCGTCGTCGGCGAACATTTCCAGACGCGTACCGACTTTGGCGAACTGCACACGGAAGTCTTCGTTGGCGGCAGTGACACGGCTGAGGCTGCGGTTCTTGCGCAGCATGATGATCCACGACTGGAACATCATCAGCACCAGCACGGCGATGATCACCCAAGCGTCGATTGGCACGGCGTTGAGCAGGAAGCCGAGGCTGCCGAAACCGAACCCGGATTGCTCTTCATCGACGCCGTAAGCCACCAGTTTCGACTCGGCACCTTGCGAGGTAGCGTCGGCCAGCAACAGCGCTGCCGGACGTGAAACCTTCGACAGGCGCAATTCATCGATAGCGCCCACAAACGGCTGGAACGGACCTTCGTGCACGTCAGCACCGATGGCCATGACCGAGTTGAAGGCCGGCACCGCTTGAGCGAGCGTGGCCGCTTCGCGACCGTTGATGAACAGGGTCACTTTCGAGCCTTCAGCGGTCAGCGCGACGTGTTGCCATTGGCCCGGATTCAGCGCTTGTGTGGCGACGGCACGTTGGCCATCGATCTCAACGAATGGCACACCTTGATTGGCACCGACCAGCAGACTGTTGGCGCCTTCACGGCGAGCGAGAATCAGTTGCTCGCCACTGGCCTGATCCAGACGCAGCCAGGCACTGAAAGTGAACGCACTGCCGGTGTTGTGTTGCAACGAAGGACTGGCCGGCAGCAACAACGGCTGGCCACTAAACTGCAAGGCGCGCCCAACCACGCCGTCAATCGCCGCGCCGGTCGCGCTTTGTGCGGTGTTGCCGTAGGCGGTGGTGTCTTTCGGCGGGGTGCCGGTGGCGCCGTCGAAGTGATACAGCGCGGTGTAATTCGGATCAAACGTCAGTTGGCCGTTGCCGGTCGCCGGCGCCTTCTGATTGCCGTAATACATCCAGATGTCCTGGCGCTGACCGCCCTCGACATTCGGCACATCGACCCAGATCAGCGCCATGCCCATCAGCGCATCGAAGCTTTCGATCTGGTGGTTGAGCACGGTCTTGTCATCGGCGGCGACGAAGCGCAGATCCGAGCCGTCCTCTTTCACGCCGTCGAAGGTGAAGTTACCGGTGTGCAGGCGCACCAGCAGCGCGGTACGGCCGAGGGCCTGATTGATCGCCGCGCCTTGTGGCGTGGTGTCGACAGCGATCTGTTTGCGGTAATGCCAGTCGTCCTGCCACCAGGCCTGAGCCGTGGCCGGGAGCACGAAGCCCAGGCAGATCAACAACGAAAGAAAGAGGCGCTGCATGAACGTGCTCCTTGTCAGAAAGTGGCTTGAAGGTTGAAGTGCAGGCGCGATTCCTGTTTCGAGGTGTTCGGCCCTTCGAGTAGCGGATAGCCCCAGTCGAGGCTGCCGGACAGCCATTTGCTCAGGCTGGCGCGGGTGCCGAGGCCGACGCTGGCCAGGGCGTAATTGGCGTCTTGGTCCGGCAGTTCGTCGCGCAGATAAAGCTGTGCGCCTTCGGCGAAGGCATAGAAACGCCAGTCCTGCATCCACGTGCCGGCGTACTTGGCCAGCGATGGCGTGCGCACTTCCTGACTGAGCAGCAAGCCGTCATCGCCGGTACGCTCGGCGGCCAGATAGCCACGCACCGAGGTCGCGCCACCGGCAGAGAACTGTTCGTTGGAAACCAGTGGCCCCGAGGCCAACTGGAAAGCGGCTTTGCTTGCGCTCTGCCAGTCGCTGTCGAAGGTCCAGGTGTAGTTGGTGTCGCCCTTGAGCACGGCGAAGCTCGGTTTGGCGCGGTAGCGTTTGTAGTCGAAGTCTTCGTCGGAACTGCCGTAGCCGAAGATGCTGCGAGTGGCGGCGACCAGGCTCAGACCGAGGCCGAGCTGGCTCTTCTCGGTGTAGCGATAGCCGTTGTAAGCGAAGGTAAAGGGTGCGTATTGCAGCGGGACTTTGTCGCTCTCACCGGACAAGGTCAGGCGTTCGTCGAAGTCCTTGAAGTCGATGCCGGCGGACAGAGAATTCGACCAGTTGCCGCTCGACGGCAGCGTGTATATCGCCGACATACCATAGGAGTGGCCCTTGCCGAGCACGTTGCTGCCGCCGATGGTGGCGACGTTGCTGTCGGACTGGTAACCGGAGAACTGCACGCTCCAGCGATCGGTCAGCGGCGCGGTGTAGGAGCCCGACCAGACCTTGGCGTTGTCGGTTTCCTGCGGCGCAGTGAAGAACGTCAGGTTGACGCTATGGCCGAGTTGCCAGAGGTTGTTGTAGCCAAGGCTAGTGACCGTGCGCAGTTTTTCCGTGTCGGCGCTGTAATCGTTGTTGAGGCCGACACTCGCAGTCCACGGGTTTTGATCTTCGACCTGCAAATCGACGTCCATGGTGCCGGGGCGCTGACCTTCTCGCACCAGTGGCATGACTTGCCGGCCCGGGGTTTTGTTGAGCTGCGCGAGTTCGCCCTGAACCTTGGCGAAGTCCGGCACCTCGCCTTCCTTCAGCGCCGGGACGTCGTCGCGGATGTCCAGCGGCGAATAGTGTTTGGCCCCGACCACACGCACGCGGCCGACCTTGGTTTCGCTGACTTGCAGATAGACGATGCCGTCGGCCACGGCTTGCTCGGGCAGCTCGACGAACACTGATTGATAGCCGCGTTGCTGATAGGCCTTCTGCAATGCGTCGCGCGCACCTTCGATGTCACTGAGGGCTTTTTGCGGACCGAGGAACGGGTACACCGCCTCTTCGATCGCCCGCGCATCGAGCACGGTGTTGCCGCGCACGAAGTACTCGTTGACGTCGACCAGACGCTGGGCCGCTGCGTTGTTGGCGGCCTCTTCGGCCAATGCCGGCTGCGCGCCCGCCGTCACCAGCAGCCAGCCCCACAGCGCCAGCCGTGACTTGAAAATCGGTTCCACACTACCCCCTGAATTCGCGATGACCTGTTGGCGTTTCGAACGCCGCGTGTATGGCGTCAATTGCTGGCTGTCGAGGCGCAGGCGTGTTTGCCCAGCCACGTGTGCAAAAGCGCGAAGTTCAACGAGAACTCGGGCATTTGCAGCAACGCGCCGCAGAACACTTCGCCGATGATTTTTTGAATGAGCAGCACCGCCCGGGGCTCGTTGAGCAGCGTGGCGATGTCGCGACTGAGGGCGTTGAAGCTCCAGACTTTCTGGTTCAGGCCAAGACCGACGAACCAGCGGAACAACAGGTTGTAATTGAGCTGTTCATACAGTTGCTGCTCGCTGGGCACCGAATACAGCAGTTGCAGGAGCAGGATGTGCATGACCGTTTGCGCGGGAATCAGCATGCCCGGCTCGGCATTGAGGTCGTGCAGGAGCTCGCGGTGGGCGTCAAGCAAGTCGTCGATCTGCGGGCGCAGCAACACCAGCGAATGGCCCGGCGGAATGTAGCTGGAGACCTCTTTCAAGGCGCCCTGCCAGTCATCCTGCGAGACAATCCAGACCCATGGCGCGCCGTAGCGATACACCGAAACCGGCTTCTTGCGCGCGGCTTCGACGATCTTCGACAGGCGTTGATCGAGTTCCTGCATGCCCACTTTCGAGTAGCGTTCCATAGTCCCCATTGCCTCACTCCCGGCGTCCCGCCTCGGCTTGTGAAAAGCGCCCCGTTGGGCCCCTCAAGCGCGTTACATAGGCATGACCGGACTGGCGATGTGCTACCGAACTTTTGTCATAAAAGCTTCATTACAGAATTGGTCGAGAAATCACAGACACAACAAAATACTGTGGGAGCTAGCCTGCTAGCGATGGCGGTGTGTCTGTCGAGTTGATGTCGGCTGACGGGACACCATCGCTAGCAGGCTAGCTCCCACAGGTTTACCGTTTTATTTGTATTTGGCTTAAGTCGGCTCGGGTTGGACTCGAGTCAGGGGCCAGCACCTGTCGAATAGGTGACTTAACGAAATATTACGCAGGCGCCACACGGTAATTCAGTCCCCCATTCAAGTATGTCTAGTCGTTCTTCAAGTGAAAGAATCCTTTTACTTTCAGCCTCTCCGGTCCTGGTGGAACCGGAGAGCCTTTCAACTTCATATCCATACTGAACAACCCGGTGGCTTTCCTGGGTGACTCTGTATACGAGACAGCAAATGAACCAGACTCAACAACATATTCGAAATAGTGAGATTCGCTGTAGTCGATGTATTTCACATCCAGCAAATCCTTCGCGTCATATATTAGAAACGACTCTCTTTTGGGAAACGTTAATAGCAATTGTTTTTTTGGCTCCATATTTCCGCCCACACCCTGACGTCCAAAAACGCTGAAACCGTAGGTTGTGTCGTCAAGGGTAACAATATCTGCACGCATTATTCCGAGCTGGTCGGTTTCCACCTCAAACAGGCCTGTTGCATTGGCTACTACCACTTCAGTGTCCGTCTTCATTTTTGTCATCCTGATAGGCTATTTGTCTATTGAAAGAGCGGCACAGTCTGAACTTTCAATGCATGCTGCATAGACTGTGTCACTACCATTAGTACAGCCATCGCGGACACGAGATCTACTGTAAGACTTGACAGTAGACAAACTCAAAAATTTGGAGTCAGGCGTAAACCGACCACACCTCAACGATCCTGCCACCCCGCACCGCCAGTAAATCCCCAAACTGCAACAGCACTGCTTCAGTCTGCGTCGGACGCAGGAAGACTTGATCTTCCACAACCAATCCCACGGCATTCGAGCCATTGACCATTTCCTGATTCGAGCTGCGGCCGTACACCCCGTTACTCTGCAAACCGGCTGGCGATTCGAACTCGGCCATCCAGTTGCCGCCGTAGATGAAGAAAGTCTGGCGCTGATTCTGGTCCCACCACGAAAACAACTTCGACTTGCCATCCAGCGCCGGAATATTCACCGCACCAGTGTTTTTCAATACGGGCGTGGCGATGTAGGTCGCGGGGACGTGTTCGGTGAGCGATGGCAAATCGTAGTGCGTCGGTTTGAGCATCGCCGTGCCCACCGAAACTTCAGTGCTGAGCTTCTCTTTTTCATGAATGCGATAACTCGGGCTGCCAGCGGTGTTCAGGCACAAACCGTCATGCCACAACGCTGGAAACTGCTGCCGGGTGAAATCGACGCAGCGCTGATAAATCACCATGACCTTGGCGAATAGTTCTTCCGGCGAGCCGAGAATCCCCGGCACGCCCATGCCTACGAACGGGTCGTAACCCATGAACCCGGCGAATTCCAGGTGCTGCGGGTTGGCGCTGATCAGTCTGAGCATCTGCCCCAGCACCTGCTCATCACTGACCCCGCCGCGATGCAGGCCGACATCCAGCTCGATGTTGATGCGCATCCGTGTGCCCAAACCCTTCGCCAACGCAAGGTATTGCTGCAAACGTTCGGGGCCGTCGAGCAGCCATTGCAGTTGCTTTGCGGGATCGAACGGACCTTTGTGGGTTTGGTAGAACAGCTCTGCCGAACGCACCGGCAATGGCTTGCCGAGCAGGATGTCGGACTGTGGAAATACCTGCGCATCATGATTGAGAAACGGCTGATGGAATGACATCAATTTTTGCGTCCCGGCACGTTGTGCGATGTAGCTCAATAGTCCCGGGGACGGCAGCGACTTCTCCACCAGGCGCAATTGTTTGCCGCCGCGCCTGACCGATTGCATCACCACATCGATGTTGTGATCGAGCCGATCCAGGTCGATCAGCAGCACCGGGCGCATCGGGCCTTTTTCCTTTAACTCTTTGTTCAGTGCGCGGAAATAATCGCTGTACGGCGCGCCGTGGTCTCCCGGCCGCAACCACGCGCCTACGCCCACCAACAATGCGCCAAACCCCAACGTGCCAAGCAGAAAATTGCGTCGATTGACCGCCATCAGCTCACCCCCAATATCGACGCCAGATGCGCATTGAGAAAGCGCCCGCTCGGATCCAGTGCCTGGCGCACGTCGACAAATTCGCGCCAGTGCGGGTATAGCGCTTGCAGGTTCTTCGCGTTAAGCGTGTGCAACTTGCCCCAGTGCGGTCGGCCGTTGTATTTCCAGAAGATCGGTTCAACCGCCGCGAAGAAGTTGTGATGATCCATCTGATAATGCTGGTGGACCGAGATCGAACAACTGTCGCGGCCCTCGAACATGCTCAGCGGAATGTCGTCAGCCTTGACGTAGCGGTACTCGATGGGAAACCAGGTGCGCAGGTCCTTGTCCTGAATCAGCTTGAGGATTTCCCGCAGGCAGGCCGGGCCGTGTTCGGCAGGCACCGAATATTCCATTTCGTTGAACCGCACGGTGCGTACGTTGGCGTAGATGTCGAACGAGTCGCCGACGCGATCATCGAAACTGGCCAGATGACGCAAGTTGTTAAGCAGCGTGCGGCGCAGATCGGGGAAGTCGCTGCCGTACTTATCGATCTTCTCGATCAGGGTAACGAACTCGTTACCGCCCTCTTCTTCCGGGCTGATCGGCGGCGTGGCCGGGTCGTCGGTTTCATTGAGGGCGATCGACAAGGCGTAGTCGGAATGGGTAACGACGAGCATTTCCCAGTGCTGGTTTTCACGGGTGTTGTTGTCGATGTCCTCCAGCAGTTCTTCAGTCTTGGCGATCCACTGGCGTTCGCGCAGGCGATAGGCCGGGCGGTTTTGCAGGCGGATTTTTGTTGCCACACCGAGGGCACCAAGGGAGACGCGGGCAGCGTTGAATACTTCGGCATGGCGCTGGCTGTCGCAGTCGAGCACTTCACCGCTGGCCGTCACCAGTTGCATGCCGCAGACATGCGCCGAGTACGACTGGAAGTTTTTGCCGGTGCCGTGAGTCGACGTGGCAATGGCCCCGGCAAGGGTCTGGTAATCGATGTCGGCCATGTTTTGCAGGGCCTGACCGATGTCTTTCAGCGGCTGGCCCATGCGCGACATCGGTGTGCCGGCGGCGAATTCGGCTTGCAAGGTTTTCGCGTCGTGATCGAGCAGACCGTTGAAATAGCTCAGCGACAACAGCGTGCCGTCAGTGGGCACCAGCGCGCTGAAGGAATGCGCCGAGCCGACCGGGCGAATCTTGCCTTGTGCCTGCTTGATGACCGTCGTTAGTTCATCGAGATTCTTCGGCGCCAAGCGCGCCGCCGGCAGGCAACTCTGCCCGCCCGACCAGTTGCGCCACGGAATCAAACGCGGCGCACGCATCAACTGGCCCAGTGCCGGGTGGCTCGCCAACGCGCTGAACGCGCCGACAATGCTTGCCCGTTGCAACAACTGACGCCGTGTCAGATCCATGGTCATGCCGGGCACCTTATTGAGGGAGGGGCTGGTCGGCCATGAAGCCGATCAATTGCAGGAATTGCTCTTCCGAACACTCGACGCACTGGCCCATCGGCGGCATGCCGTTGTAGCCGTTGATGGCGTGATCGAGCAGCGTGTCAGCGCCCTGCTGGAGGCGCGGCTCCCAGGCTTTGCGGTCGCCGGTGAGCGGTGCGTTGGCGGCGGGATTGGCGTGGCAGAGCTGGCAGCTGTTGGTATAGATCTGCGCCAGTGCCGGGTCGTTTGGCACGGCGTTATGGGTGGTGACCGGGGGGTTGGGGTCTTCACCGCAGCCAGGCAGCGCCACGGCTAACGCCAGCAGTAAAGTGAGTCGGATTGCCCGCATAACGGCCTCGCTTATTGTTGTGTTCACACCTTAAGGCAGCGGGTGCAACGGGTTGAGGGCATTGCGGGACAGCGAGGGGGGCAAACGGGGCCAGCCAGGACTCGCCTCGGGATCGGCTATAGACACAAAACCCTGTGGGAACTGGCTTGCCAGCGATAGCGGTGTGTCAGGCAATGAAGATGCTGAAAGTACCGGCCACATCGCTGGCAAGCCAGCTCCCACAGAGTTCGCGGTGTTGCCAGCCCCCTCTGCTCTGCGCCTTTGCGTGACATTCGGGTGACATTTGCGGGTTTAAATTCCGGCGCATTCAGGCGTATAACCTGTGAAGGCTTTTTGATCTGCATACGGACATCAACACGGGGTAGCGACATGACCACAGCAAACATCCTTGGCAACCTGTTCCCTTCTGTCAGCGACATCCCGGAAAAATACCGCCTCGACGCTCAGGTCGAGCAACGCGAATATCTGGTCGACGGCCAGTTGCGCCGCTGGGACGGCCCGCTCGCCACTGTGCGCAGCCCGGTCTATCTGAAAGGCGACAACGGCGACGAACAAGTCATCCTCGGCAGCACCCCGCTGCTCGATGCCGACACCGCGCTCACCGCCCTCGACGCCGCCGTACGTGCCTACGACCGTGGCCAGGGCCTGTGGCCGACCATGCGCGTGGCCGAACGTATCCAGCACGTCGAAGCTTTCCTCGGCCGCATGCGTCAGCAGCGCGATGCCGTGGTGAAGTTGCTGATGTGGGAGATCGGCAAGAACCTCAAGGACTCGGAAAAAGAGTTCGACCGCACCTGCGACTACATCGTCGACACCATCAATGCGCTCAAGGAGCTCGATCGCCGCTCCAGCCGTTTCGAGCTGGAACAGGACACCCTCGGGCAGATCCGCCGCGTGCCGCTCGGCGTCGCCCTGTGCATGGGCCCTTACAACTACCCGCTGAACGAAACCTTCACCACGCTGATTCCGGCGCTGATCATGGGCAACACCGTGGTGTTCAAACCGGCCAAGCTCGGCGTGCTGTTGATCCGTCCGTTGCTCGAAGCCTTCCGCGACAGCTTCCCCACCGGCGTGATCAACGTGATCTACGGCAGTGGCCGCGAAACCGTCAGTGCGCTGATGGCCAGCGGCAAGATCGACATCTTCGCCTTCATCGGCACCAACAAAGCCGCCAGCGATCTGAAGAAACTGCACCCGAAACCGCACCGTTTGCGCGCCGCACTAGGGCTGGATGCGAAAAACCCGGGCATCGTTCTGCCGGAAGTCGATCTCGACAACGCCGTCAGCGAAGCGGTCACCGGTTCACTTTCGTTCAACGGTCAGCGCTGCACCGCGCTGAAAATCCTCTTCGTCCACGAAGACGTGGTCGACAGCTTCATCGAAAAATTCAACGCCAAACTGGCCACGCTGAAACCGGGCATGCCATGGGACAGCGGCGTATCGCTGACGCCGCTGCCGGAGTCGGGCAAGGTCGATTATCTACACGGTCTGGTGGCGGATGCGCGCAGCAAGGGTGCCGAAGTGGTCAACCCCAATGGTGGCGAATCACGCGAATCGTTCTTCTACCCGGCGGTGCTGTACCCAGTGAATCCGCAGATGCGCGTCTACCAGGAAGAGCAATTCGGCCCGGTTGTGCCGATCGTGCCGTACCGTCATCTCGATACCGTGATCGACTATGTGCTGGAGTCGGACTTCGGTCAGCAACTGAGCATCTTCGGCACCAACCCGGTGGCGGTCGGTCGTCTGGTCGACACCTTTGCCAACCAGGTCGGGCGGATCAACCTCAACGCGCAATGCCAGCGCGGGCCGGACACTTACCCGTTCAACGGCCGCAAGAATTCGGCGGAAGGTACGCTGTCGGTACACGATGCATTGCGGGTTTTCTCGATCCGTACGCTGGTGGCGACCAAGTTCCAGGACAGCAACAAGGACCTGATCAGCGAGATCATTCGCGGGCGTGACTCGAGCTTCCTGACCACCGATTACATCTTCTGATCACTGTCACCCGCATCATGAATAAGCAAGAAGGCGACCGCATGCGGTTCTGATCCAAAGTCGCCAAGCGCCCGGCAAATCAGTGTCTACACTGATGCCAGCACTGTGCTGGATGCCGGGAGCTTGATCATGCTGGATTACTTCGCGTTAGGCGTGTTGGTGTTTGCCGGGCTCGTGCTGTTTTACGGGATCATCGTGCTGCATGACATTCCCTACGAAATTGCTGTGCACCGTAACCATCCGCATCAGGATGCAATCCATGCCACTGGCTGGGTCAGTCTGTTCACGCTGCATGCGCTCTGGCCGTTCCTGTGGATCTGGGCGATGGCCTATCGAGAAGATCGCGGCTGGGGGTTCGGTGACGGCAAATCCGTGCAAAACCATGTCGCTCGCCTGGAGCAACAGGTGAGCGAACTGCAAGGACGCCTCGAGCGACTCGAAGCGGCGAATGCCACTGCTCCCCACAACCGGGAGGGCTGAACGCCATGGATCTGCTGCTCATCCTGACTTACGCCGCGATCTGCGTCGCAGTGTTCAAGATCTTCCGTATCCCGCTGAACAAATGGACGGTGCCCACCGCCGTACTGGGCGGCATCCTGATGATCGGCGCCTTGATTTTCACCATGAACTACAACCATCCCTACTCCGAAGTGGCGCGCACTTACTTCGTTTCTGTGCCGGTGATTCCCATCATCAGCGGCCAAGTGATCGACGTGCCGGTGAAAGGGAACGAGCCGCTGGAAAAAGGCGACGTGCTGTTTCGCATCGACCCTACGCCGTTTCAAAACCGGGTGAAGTCGCTCAAGGCGCAACTGATCGCCGCCAAGGGTGATCGCTACCGGATCACCGAATTGATCCGGCGCAACTTCGGCACCCAGCGTGAACTGGATGCCGCGATTGCCCGCACCGACGACCTGCAAGCGCAGCTCGACAACGCCCAGTTCGAGCTGGACAACACCACCGTCCGCGCGCCGAGCAAAGGCTTCGTCACCCATGTTTCGTTGCGGCCGGGGATGATGGCGAGCAAGTTGCCGTTGCGTCCCTCGATGGTGTTCATTCCCGAGGAAGGCCAATATTTTGCTGCGTGGATGCGCCAGAACAGCCTGCTGCGCCTGACCGTCGGCGATGAGGCGGAAGTCGCGTTCGACGGCATTCCCGGCAAGGTGTTCGCCGGTCGGGTGAAAAATGTCATCGGGGTGATTGCCGAAGGTCAGGTGCAACCTTCCGGCACCCTGATCGGCTACACCGGTTCGCCGCCGGCCGGGCGTGTGCCGGTGATCATCGAAATCACCGATCCCGAGTTCGCCCAGTACAGCAAGCTGATGCCGGGCGGTGCTTACGGGCAGGCCGCGTTGTACAGTCAGCACTTCCACCACATTGGCACGATGCGCAAAATCCTCCTGCGTATGGCAGCATGGATGAATTACATTTTCCCGTTCCATTGATCTGAACCGCCATCACGAGAGGCCCGCACTGAGTACTTACAGCACCCATCGACTTCCGCCCTTGCTGCGCCGTGTCTTGCGACCGTTGCTGGATCCTTATCGACGTTACCGGCACGCGCGGCTGATTCATGCGGTGCGCGTGGCCCTCGGTTTACTGGCGACGATCCTGCTGACCACCGGCATCAACCTGCCCCACGGCGAATGGGCATCGGTGACCATGCTAGTGGTGATCGGTGGTTTGCAGCACCACGGCAACATCGGCAAGAAAGCCGCCGAGCGCGCCACCGGTACGTTAATCGGTGCCGGCGTCGGGTTGCTGCTGGTGGCGCAGCAGGCATGGCTCGGCATGCCGTGGCTGACGTATTTTGCAATGGCGGTGGTCTGCGGTTTCTTCTCCTATCACGCCATCGGCAAGGGGGGTTACACCGCCCTGCTTTCGGCGATCACCGTGTTCATCGTCGCCGGGCATGGCGACAATCCGATCACCGATGGCTTGTGGCGTGGGGTCGATATTCTGATCGGCATCGCCCTCGCTCTGGCCTTCTCTTTTGCCCTGCCGCTCTACGCGGTGTATTCGTGGCGCTACAACCTCGCCGATGCTTTGCGCGATTGCGCCACGGTGTACGGACGCATCATCAGCGGTCAACCGGTCAGCGCCGATGAGCATTTGAAACTGATGGGGCGGCTCGGCGCGGTGATGGTGCAGCTGCGCTCATTGATGCCGTCGGTGTCCAAGGAAGTGAAGGTGTCCATGACCGAACTCGATGCGATCCAGCGCAATCTGCGCATGTGCATCAGCACGCTGGAGATCCTCGGCAACATCCGCCCGGATGCCAACGATCCAGAAGCCATGGCCCACCTGCAATCCGCGCTGAAGGCCGAGCACCGGCAGATTCGCGTGCAACTGATCGGCATGGCCCGGGCGCTGAAAACCGGCGCCTCGCAACGCCTGGACAAGTCGCTCGAGTTGCCGGAAGCCAACCTCGATGCGCCGGTTTACAGCACGCTGGATGGCTACCGACTGTTGACCCGGCAACTGGCGACGAACATCGCCGAGATGCGCCAGCGCCTGGCAAAAACCGCACCGCGCTGGAACATCTGAGGGTTACTGCGCGGCCAGTCGCCGGGACTTCAAGCCCCAACCCTGTTGCATGCCGGCAGCGGCCAGCAGGATCGCTGCCACGCCAATCCATTGCAGGGTTTCCAGGCGATGGCCGAACGCGAACCAGTCGACGAAGATCGCCGCAATCGGGTAGATGAACGACAGTGCGCCGGTCAATGCGGTCGGCAATTTCTGGATCGCGCCGTACAGCAGCACATACATCAGACCGGTGTGGACGATGCCCAGCGTCACCAGACTGGCCCAGGCGCTCGGCGCTTGCGGCAGCGCACTGAAATGCGCGAACGGCGCCAACAGCAAGATCCCGGTGCAGACCTGAATCAGCGCGATCAGATGTGGCGGCGTGCCGGTCAGGCGCTTGATGATCAGCGCTGCAATCGCATACAGAAACGCCGCGCCCAACGCCAACGCAATGCCCATCAGATAGTCATTGCCGCTCTCGCCCTGAGTGCCGTGGGCGCTGACGATCGCCAACATGCCCATGAACGAAATCGCCAGCCAGAAAAGCTTCTGCAGAGTGATTTTTTCGCCGAGAAACAGTGCCGCCAACCCGACCAGCATAAACGGCTGCACGTTGTACACCGCCGTGCCGATCGCAATCGAAGCGCGAGAATACGAGGCAAACAACAGCACCCAGTTACCGACAATCGCCGCCCCGCTCAGCACCGCGAGCAAGAACGTCGTGCGGGTCAGAATGCCCGGGCGCAGAAAGCCGAAAGCGGCACAGATCAACAGCAAGGTGCCGGCGCCGAACACGCAGCGCCAGAACACTACATCGAGTACCGGTTGCCCGGAGACCAGCACAAACCAGCCGATCGTCCCGGATATCAGCATGGCGGCGGTCATTTCAAATGAGCCGTGACGCAGTGTCTTGTCCATCATTGATCTCCTGTCTTTGTGGCAAAAGTATGCCAAGCGAACACGCAAACGCTCCAGAGCAAAAAGCAGGCTAAACTCGCAATCTGCCTTTTTTATCGAGGGTGGTTTCCGTCAATTGCCTAATGCTGGAGTTTTCCATGACCGACGACATTGACCAGATCCTCATCAGCGCCTTGATGGAAGATTCACGGCGCTCACTCAAAGCGCTGGCGCAGATCAGTGGATTATCGTCGCCAAGCGTGGCTGAACGCTTGCGGCGCCTGGAGGAACGCGGTGTGCTCAAGGGCTATACCGTCGAGATCGACCCGAAATGCTTTGGTTACCAATTGCAGGCCATCGTCCGGGTGCGGCCATTGCCGGGACAGTTACAGGAAGTTGAACGGCAGATTCTGTCGATTCCCGAATTCACCGAGTGCGACAAGGTGACGGGCGAGGACTGCTTTATCGCGCGCCTGCATGTGCGCTCGATGGAACAACTGGACACCCTGCTCGACCGCCTCAATACCTTGGCCGAAACCAACACCGCGATCGTCAAGAAGACGCCGGTCAAGCGCCGTTTGCCACCGATGGCCTGAGTGCTTTTTCCGCACGTTCGGCGTAGATTGAGGTTTTTCCGGCGAAGGATTGGCGGTAATGAGATTTCAGGCAATGGTGTTGGCAGCGTTGACGCTTGCCGGTTGCGGGACCGTACAGACCGTGGTGCGCAGTGATCAGGCTGCGGTGGACAGCCTCAAGGAGCAGAAAAGTTATTGCGGGGCGGTGCCAAGGATTTACAGCGGCCTCGCCTACGACTTTTGCAGCCTGCATGCGCCTCTGGGCAAGGGCGTTGATGCCGACGATTACAAAAACGCCGCGATTCCCGTGGTGTTGATCGATGCCGTGGTGTCCGGGGCACTCGACACGCTGTTGCTGCCCTACACCGTCTACAAACAGCAGACTGATGGCAGCATCGTGATCAACTGAAAAAAGCCTGCGCACGCCGAAACGTGCGCAGGCTTTTCGCTTCTTACTCCAGCAGTTGCTGCAGGCTCGGGTCACGAATGACTTTCTGCAATGGCTGCGGCGTGGCGTTGTTGGTGGACTTGAGCATTTTCAGTTTCATGTCCGACGCTTTGCTGCACGCATTCTTGCCGTCAGCATAGATGCCGCTCATGTCGCATTTCCACTCGAAGTAATTCACCAGACCGCCGGACAACTGCAGGCTGTAGTCAGTGCTTTGAGTGCCCGGAGTGAAAGCATGGCCGGCCGGAATGTTCTGGAACCACTTCATCCATTCAGGCGAACCCGGCTGCGGCGCATTGGCCTGGAACGTTGGATTCATGATCGCCACTTGCGGCGTTTCGGCGGTCGCATGGCAGCTCAGGCAGGAACTGTTGGGGTTGTCCACCGGACCATTGAGGCGACCGTTCCAGCCCAGATGGGTGGGCGGCAACTCTTGGGTCTTGGCGTTGATCGCAGTCTGTTGCAATGCGGGGTTGATCTTGGTTTGCGTCGGTTGCGGGTTGGTGAAGTCGTTGCCGATTTCTTCCGGATCGTTACCCCACATGATCCCTACCGGGACAAGGTTGTCCCAGCCCGGCTTGCCGGTTTTCGCGCCGTTGTACTGAAAGGTGCCGAAGATCCAGCCAGTGGCGCTCATGCGCTGATCGCGCACGGCGATGTCCATCTGAATCAATGCGACATCCTTGACCTTGCGATTGGCCGACGTGAACGTTTCGGTGACGTAGCCCTTCCACAACACCGGGTTCACCAGGAACGGCACGGTGCTGCGATCGATATCGGCGAACAGGGCTTTGCAGACTACGGTGCCGTCGGGGAAGCTGTTGGGTGCCGATGTGTATTTCGGATCAGGGTTGTTCGGGTCTTTCCAGACCTCTCCGATGGTATAGGCACCGATGTCGTTATAGATGCCCACCGCGTAAGTCTGGCCGGTGGCGGTCTGCGTGGGGGCGAGTTGCTTGACCTGGATCTGCGCCTCTTTGGTCAGGCCGTGAATCCCTTCGCGTCCCAGCGGGCCGTAGTGCTGCCACGGCATGTGATACCACTGACGTTTTTTATTGTTCTGCACGTACCAATCAGCCTCGACGTTGCCTTCGAGGCAATAGGTTTTGACTTCCTCCATGTACGCACGCCAAGTCTCAAAATTGTTATCTGGCTTGGTCGGTAGATTCTTGAAAAAACCGGGTAGCGGTACTTTCGGCGCTGTGGCCGGGTAATTCTGGCTCAACTCAAACAGTGGGCCAGAGTATTGGCTGGAAGGTGGTTGATAGCCGAAGTCAGGATAGACGCCGGCGAGGGTTGACGCGCTGAACAGCGCGGTGGTGATGGCCAGTACAGCCAGTTTTCCTTGGGGCTGGTTCATCGATGATCTCCTTGATTGGGACAACGCCTGCAATGGCAGGGCCTCCATTATTTTTCTGGTATCAGGGTCCCGGTCGTTCGCCGGGATACGGTCACGGTGCATGGAGTTTGGGGTGGTTCACCTCCCGATTTTCACTGGACGAACGAATACAGTCGCTCTCGACCGAAAGGCCTGGCGATCAACAGCAAGGGAAGTGAATGCGAGGGACGCAGGAATTAAACGAGGGGTGCTGGTTACCGACTCCTGTCGATCAGGCTACTGCTCTTCCTTGGTAATTAGGTTTAGGTGAGTTCCAAAAATACGCCACTATTTTCAGATCATTTTGTAGGCGAAAGGCCACTACGCTTTTCGACGAGCAACAAAAAACCCGCCGAAGCGGGTTTTTTGTTGAAACGACTAACGATCAGTCGTCGCGGCTCATGATGCCGAAGATCTGCAACAAGCTGATGAACAGGTTGTAGATCGATACATACAGGCTGATGGTCGCCATGATGTAGTTGCGCTCACCGCCGTGGATGATGGCGCTGGTCTGGAACAGGATGCACACGGACGAGAACAGCACGAAACCTGCGCTGATCGCCAGTTGCAGGCCGCTGACCTGGAAGAAGAAGCTTGCCAGCGTTGCACCCAGCAACACGAAGAAACCAGCGGTGATGAAGCCACCGAGGAAGCTCATGTCCTTACGGGTGATCAGCACGTAGGCCGACAGACCACCGAACACCAGTGCGGTCATCGCGAACGCCGAGCTGACCACTTCAGCGCCGCCCTGCATGCCCAGGTAACGGTTGAGGATCGGGCCGAGCAGGAAACCCATGAAACCGGTCAGCGCAAAAGCGGACACCAGGCCCCACGCGGAATCACGCAGCTTGTTGGTGAGGAAAAACAGCCCGTAGAAGCCTATCAGCACCACGAAAATGTTCGGGTAGCCAACGCGCATCTGCTGGGCAACGAAAGCCATGACGCCGCTGAATGCGAGGGTCAGAGCCAGTAGGCCATAAGTGTTGCGCAGGACGCGGCTAACCTCTAGCTGCTCAGCCTGCACGCTGTTATTAACTGCGTAATCCTGTTCGCGCATGGCGACACTCCTGTTGGTTTGAAACGTTCAGTCGCAAAGATCATAACAGACGCTCTGTAACAAGCCATGCAGAGAGTTTGACAGTGTGTTTCATTCAGGTATTATGGCGCCCGCAACGCAACGGAGGTGTGGCCGAGTGGTTTAAGGCAACGGTCTTGAAAACCGTCGACTGTAACAGGTCCATGAGTTCGAATCCCATCGCCTCCGCCATATTCTGTACCGACAAAGCCCTGATTATTCAGGGCTTTGTCGTTTCTGGGGTTTGAGATTTCCAGATTTCTTCGCTGGTTGGCGGCCACCCACTAAAAAGGTCAGCCAAGGCTTGCCACCGGAATAGGCAGGAGCAAAGTGAAAAATGGAGTTTTCAGCTCTTTACGCGTACTTGCGAGAGGCACTCTCCTGATTGACCAACGGCTATACCACGCCAGGTCGCTGATGGAATGCAGACGAAGCCATCAAACAGTAACCGAGCCGTGCGCATCAGTCCGCACCCAACCAATCGCTCGTCCTGCAAGCGCACCTCCACCGTGAACTCGCCCGTCGGATGTTCGATCGACAGGCGTTTCACCTCGCCCTCCTCCACCACCGCCATGACCGCTGCCACACTGCCTTTGATCAGGCAGGCGGCGGCCACGCTGACTGCGCCGAACACGCCAATGCTGGTGTGGCAGCGATGGGGAATGAAGCTGCGTGTGGTGATGGCCCCACCGACCTGCGGCGGTGCAATCAGGCACATTTTCGGCACGTTGCGCTGGCTCACATCATCCAGATTCATGCGCCGCCCCGCTTGCAGGCGGATGGACTCCAGACGCTGTTTCAGTGAAGCATTGACGTCGAGTTGCGCGGGACTCTCATAGCCACTGCAATCCAGCTCTTGCGCGTTGATCAGCACCACGGGCATGCCGTTATCGATGCAGGTCACTTCAACGCCGTCGATCACGTCCCGGGCGTTGCCGGTCGGCAGTAAGGCGCCGCAACTGGAGCCCGCGACATCCTCGAATTCGACAATCAACGGCGCGGCCTGCCCCGGCACGCCGTCAATACGGGCGTCGCCGTCATAGCGCACTTCACCATCAGACGTTGGGACATGGGCGATGGCGATCTGTCCGGTGTTTTCCATATAGATCCGCACAGGGGTGACGTCGGCTGTCGCCGCCACCAACCCGCGCTCGATGGCGAACGGACCGACACCGGCGAGGATGTTCCCGCAGTTCTGACCGTAATCGACACGCGGCTCATCCACCAGCACCTGGGCGAAAAGGTAATCGACATCAGCACCCGCGCGGCTCGACGGTCTGATGATCGCCACTTTGCTGGTCAGTGAATCAGCGCCGCCAATGCCGTCGATCTGCCGCGCATCCGGCGAGCCCATCACCGCCAGCAACACGCGATCTCGCAGCGCAGGCTCTTGCGGTAAATCGTCGGCCAGAAAGTAAGTGCCTTTCGACGTACCGCCGCGCATCAATAGACAGGGAATGCGGGTCTGCGCCATGCTCAGTCTCCCAGTTCTTCGAGGCTGTCGACGTAACGCAAACCCTTTTCCGCCAGGCGCACGCGCATGTTGTAAATGTCCAGCCCCAGTTCACCCTTGGCCAGTCGCAAAGCCTTCTGTTCCTCCAGGTCGGCCCGGGCGCGACTGGCTTCGACGACTTGCTGCAGCTCGGTGCGTCGTACGACCACCACACCATCGTCATCAGCAACCACCACATCACCCGGATGCACCAGTTGCCCGCCGCACACCAGTGGCAGGTTGACCGAACCCAGGGTTTCCTTAATTGTGCCTTGCGCGCTGATGGCGCGGGACCAGACCGGGAAGCCCATTTCGCGCAGGGTATGGGTGTCGCGCACGCCGGCCTCAATCACCAGCGCCCGGACGCCGTGAGCCTTGAGCGAGGTGGCCAAGAGGTCACCGAAGTAGCCGTCGGTACACGGTGAACTCGGCGCAACCACCAGAATATCGCCGGGCCGGCATTGTTCGACGGCCACATGGAACATCCAGTTGTCACCCGGCGCAACCAGCACCGTGACGGCTGAACCACTGATCACCGTGCCTTGTTGAATCGGCCTGATCGAACTCGCGAACAGTCCTTTGCGGCCCTGTGCTTCATGTATGGTCGCGACCCCGAAGCGTTTCAACTCATCGACTAGCGCCGCTTCGGCCCGCTGAATATTGCGCACAACAACGCCAGTCTTGCCGATATGTTCGCTCATCCCAGATTCTCCGTGACACGCGGGAAAATACTCTGGTAACCCTCGCCATAAACGATGTTGCGGGTTGAGGTGATCCCGACATTACGTTTGGCTTGCACACCACGCTGCAGGGCGACGCGCGTGTAGTACTCCCACAAATGCTCCTGCCCGGCCATGCACTGGATGGCCGCGTACTTCTTGTCCCAGACATCAGTGATGTCGAGCAATACATCGGGGCGCCATTCGCATTGCTCGGGCTGGTGTGGCTCGAAACTGTAGACCGGCGGTGCACCGACGATTTTCTCACCCGGTTTATAGCCTTCGGCCTGGGCGATGATGCGCGCCTCCTGCGTCAGGTTCATGGCCAGCGGGTGATCGTAGTTGTACGGGTCCTTGAGCGAGTGACTGAGGACGAACTCCGGTTGCACCCGGCGAAAAACATCGGCTAGACGGAACAAGGTTTCCTTGTCGGCGCGCATCGGGTAATCGCCGATATCGAAGAACTCGACACTGGCCCCGAGAATGTCGGCGGCGGCCTGAGCCTCTTCGCGACGTGCGGCTTTGACCTTGTCTTCGCTCATCTCGCCCTTGCGCCACAACTTGGCGGATTCGCCGCGCTCACCGAACGACAGGCAGACGATATGGACGTTGTAACCCTGCTGCGCATGCAGGGCAATGGCACCACCGGCACGCCAGACAAAATCGGCTGAGTGGGCGCTGACAACCAGCGCGTTTTTGGTTGATTCGATCATTGCGGATACTCCTTTGCGTTGCGAAAGAGCATCGCATCGCACCCCGCCGACGGAGTAATGCGTTCGAGTGTTCGAGGTATGCGTTTTTTTTATTGCCACTCGAAAATAGCGGCGGCATAGTCGTCGGATTCGCCGACCCACAGAGTCCTTACCCATGGAAGTCTTTGAACTGCCGAGCCTGATGCACGTGCGCGCCTTCGTCCGCGTGGCTGATCACGGCAGCGTCTCCAAGGCGTCAGTCGCGCTGTACCGGGCGCAATCGGTGGTCACCCGCTCGATTTCCGAATTCGAAGAACGGCTAGGCGTAATGCTGTTCGAGCGCCACGCCAACGGTATGCGCCTGACCAATTTCGGAGAGCGTTTGCTGCCCCGAGCGCGACGGGTGCTGGCAGAGCTTGGGAGCGTGCCGACATTGCTCGGCCAAGGTGAAAAAGCTGCGATTGAACCGCTTTATCTGTTCCAGGCGCGACGCCTGCAAGTGTTCGTCAAACTCTGTGAAACCCAGCACATGCAGACAGTGGCCAACCTGTTGGGGCTGAGTCAGCCTGCGGTCAGTTCGACGCTGAAAGTCCTCGAAAACGGCTGCGGCCAATCGCTGTTCGAGCGCACGCCGCGCGGCTTGCAACCGACCCGCGCGAGTCATGACATCCTGTTTGCAATCCGCCGTGCGCTGAACGAACTGCGCCATATCGACAGCGACATCACCGCCCTTCGCGGTGCCTTGCACGGCGTCGTCCACGTCGGTGCCCTGCCCCTCGGCCGCACGCGCATCCTGCCCGAAGCCATCGTGCGCCTGATGGCCGAGCACCCGGGTATTCAAGTGATCACCAATGAGAGTCCCTTCGACCTGCTGGCGACTGAATTGCGCGCCGGTGATGTGGATTTCATTTTCGGAGCGCTGCGTTCGTCGACCTATGCCAGCGACCTGGTCGGTGAGTCACTGCTGACAGAGGAAATGGTCGTGCTTGCGCGGCGTGATCATCCGCTCTACGGCAAAACCGGCCTGCAAGATCATCTCGCTAACGCGAAGTGGGTATTGCCGCGCGCCGGTTCGCCGGCGCGCAAAATGCTCGACGACTGCTTCGCCGGTTTCGGCATTCCGGCGCCTTCCCCGGTGGTGGAAAGCGCCGACATGGCGATCATTCGCGGACTGTTGTTACGCTCGGACATGCTCGCAGCCGTTTCAGCGCATCAACTGGAACAGGAAATCGCTAGCGGCGAGTTGTGCATTTTGCCGCTGGAATTGAAACAGACCGCCAGGGCCATCGGCCTGACGTACCGCAGCAGCTGCCTGCACTCACCGGTCGCGCAGGCGTTGATGGAGGTGATCCGCCAGGTAATCCGAACTCAGGCCAATGAAGCGGTTAAAGCAGGTTCAACGGATAGCTGATGATCAAGCGATTCTCGTCGAACTCATTGCTGCTGTAATCGCGGCGAATGCTCGAGTTGCGCCAGCGCAGGTTGAGGTTCTTGAACGCGCCGTTTTGCAGCGTGTAACCCAACTCGGATTCGCGGCCCCATTCTTTACCGTCGGTGACGGCTCCGCTGTGCACATTGTCGCCGCTGATATAACGGTTCATCAGGGTCAGACCGGGCACGCCGAGGACGGCGAAGTTGTAGTCATGGCGCAGCTGCCAGGATTTCTCCCGCGCATTGTCGTAGCTGTTGTTGTAGCTGTCGTTGGCCAAGGTTCCGCCGCTGGTGCCGTTGACGCGCATCCAGGCATCGTCGCCGCTGAGCTTTTGCAAACCGAGGTAAAACGTGTTGCCGCCGTAGCGTGCCGACAGCAATGCCGAGAACGTACGGTTGTCCAGATTGCCTGCGCGGGCACTGCCATCCTCGCGACCCCAGAAGTAGCCAAGATTGGCGCCCAGCGTCCAGTCACCCAGTGGTTGGCTATGAACCAGTTGCAGATATTGTTGCTGATAGATGTCCTTTAGCTGAGCATTCCACACGCCGATCATCGTGCGCTTTTCGTTGAACGCGTATTCGCCGCCGACGAAGTTGAAACGGTCAGAGGTAAACGCGGTTTTGCCCTGCATGAACATGTCTTCCATGCTTGAATCGTTGCGCGGACTGTTCTGCCGGAACTGACCGCCATACAAGGTCAACCCGGCGATATCCTGTGAAGTGACCTGACCGCCACGAAAGGTTTGTGGCAACGAGCGACCGTCGTCGGAACGCAATATCGGCAACACTGGCATCCACTCGCCGAGCTTGATTTCGGTCTTGCCGATTTTCATTTTCCCGGCGACAGCCAGGCGCCCAAATTGATCGGCAGGTCGGCCATCACTGTCCAGCGGCAGCAATTGCGTGCCTCCCGTGCCTTGACCGCCGTCAAGCTTCAGCGAATACAGGCCCAGCACATCCACACCAAATCCGACTGCACCTTGGGTGAATCCAGAGCGGAAATCGAGAATGAAATTCTGCGTCCATTCCTCGGCTTTGCCCTGCGCATTGGCCGGGTTGGTGAAATTACGATTGATGTAGAAGTTGCGCAGATTGAGATTGGCGCTGGCGTCTTCCACAAAGCCTGCGGCGCTCGCCTCGACAGGCAGCACACAAACAGCGGACAGCGTGAAGACTACGCGAGTATTGGCGGTGATTTTCATTGTTATTGTTATCCATTTTTTTGGGATGAAGCAGTCCGCTACGCCCGCATGAGCCGGGCGCAGTGAAATCATTCAAGGGTGTTGCGAAGCGGCCCGGAGCGAGCCGTCGATGACGCCGTGACGTTAGCGCGGGGCCTTGCCCGCTACCGAATAGAGCACCTGCTGATTACGGGTTTTCATGAACGCCTCCAGGCTTTGTCCGCGCATCGCTGCGTAGATCTGCAGATTCGGCACCCCAACCACGGCAGCGAGTTTTTCCAGCACGAAGAAAATCGCCCCGTAGTGAATCAATCCGCGCCAGTCGCGGCGGCGCAGCAGATCCCGCTCTTCGTCGCTCAGCCCTGCTTCATCGAACAGCGCTTCGGGTTGGTCGAGGAAACGCTGACGCCAGTGCGGCTCGATCATGCGATGCAAAAACTTGTTCAACCGATAGCCCTTGGCGCTGCGTTCCAGGGTGAACGGATAGGTGCCTTCAAGCTTCTCGATACCCGCCAACTGATGCTGCATGTGCTGCAAATGCCGCGCAATGACGTCAACGGGAACGGGCCGATCCTGATTTTCCAGCAACAGTGTGGCAATGCCGGTCATCGACGGCAGGTAGTAATCCTGGTGCAGGTTTTTCACCGTGGCCGACAGCGCGCCGCGCATGATCAGCCAGGTGATCACTTCCGAACCTTCCATGCCCCCCAGCGCGGCGTATTCGGCATGGGTCATTTCGGTCAGGCGCTCGGGATCATTGACCAACAGATCAATGAACTGCTGGTCCCACTCCGGGTTGTTGAACCCACAGCGTTCGCCGTGCACCTGGTGGGAAACGCCACCGGTCGCGACGATGGCTACTTTCAAGTCCTCGGGGTAGCTTTCGATCGCCCGGCGCAGCGCCTGGCCCAACTTGTAGCAGCGCCGCGCACTCGGCACCGGGAACTGCAACACGCCAACCTGCAGCGGCACGATCTCCACCGGCCAGTCCGGCTCGCACGGCAGCAGCGCCGACATCGGCGAGAAGAAGCCATGATCGAGCGGCTTGTCACGGAAGAAACTCATGTCGAATTCATCCGCTACCAGGCTCTCACCGATGTGCCGCGACAGCGCCGCATGGCCAGCGATCCCCGGTAACTCGCGTGGATTACCGCCCTCATCAGCGACTTCGTAACGCTCATCGACACCGAGGGAAAAGGCACCATAGTGATCAAAGAAAAACGAAGTCACGTGGTCGTTGAATATATAGAACAGCACATCCGGTTGCTGCTCCTTCAGCCACACCTTGATCGGCTCAAAACCACGGAAAATCGGCGCCCAGGCGGCCTCATGCTGCTTGTCGTGATCGACCGCAAAGCCGATAGTCGGGGTGTGAGATACAGCGAGGCCACCAATGATGCGTGCCATAACGAGTTCCTTTGTCGAAAAAGATTAATGCGTCAGCAAGGCCCGATTGACTCGGCGCCGTGCATGACCGTTGGCCATGATCGCCAGTGCAGCGATAAAGGCAGGCACGCTCAACAGGGCAAACAGCAGCGGCAACCCCAGCCCGAGGCTGAGCACCGCGCCACCGATGAGTGAACCAAAGATAGCCCCGAAGCGGCCGATACCCAGCATCCAGCTGACGCCCGTGGCGCGACAATCTGTCGGGTAGTAGCCCGGCGCGAAAGCATTGAGGCCGGTTTGCGCCCCACTCATGCAGAAACCTGCCGCCACTACGCCGAACGCCAGCAGACTGGATTCGAGGCTGAAGGCGCCCAGCAGCAGAATGAAAGCGCCACCCAGTGCGTAGGACGTGGCAATTACCGCGTTTGGATTACGCCGGTCCATCGCCCAGCCGACTACGATGGCGCCGACGGTACCGCCAATCTGGAACAGGCCGGTGATGGTCGCGGCGCGTTCGATGGACAGCCCACCTTCACGCAGCAGGGTCGGCATCCAGCCCATGGTCAGGTAGATCACCAGCAACCCCATGAAGTAAGTCGCCCACAAAGCGAGCGTGCCGAAGCGATAGCTTTCGGTGAACAACAAGCGCAGCGGTGCTTTTTGCTGAGCCTGCGGTTCGGCAATGACGAATTTAGTCGCCGCGCTAAACGTGCCCCCCAGCTTGCTCAGAACCTTGGCAATCTGGCTGGCGGGCGCGTTGCGCGCGGCAAGAAAACGCGCCGACTCAGGCAGCAACAGCCACATCAAGGGCAGTAACAACATCGGCAGAATCCCGCCAGCGAGCAGCACCGACTGCCAACCGTGATGGGGAATCAACCACGCGGCGAGAAATCCGCCCAACCCCGACCCCATGTTGAACCCGGTGAACATGATCGTGATGAACAGTGACCGATTGCGTTCCGGCAAATACTCGGAAAGCAGTGTGGTGGTGTTGGGCAACGCTGCGCCCAGCGCCACACCGGTCAGCAGACGCAAGGCCGCCAGTTCGTAGGGATTACGCGCAAAGGCGCAGGCCAGGCTCAGCACGCTGAAGCCAGTCACCGCCGTTAGGAGTACCTTTTTGCGGCCGATTCGGTCGGCGTAAGGGCCAGCGGTCAGCGCGCCGATCGCCAGCCCAACCATGCCCGCGCTCATCACTGGGCCAAACGCTGCTTTTGACAATCCCCACTCTTGAATCAGCGAGGGGGCAATAAACCCCATCACCGCGACGTCGAAGCCATCGAAAAGCACGATGAAAAAACATAAACCCATAATCAGCCACTGGTACGGCACCACTTTGCGGTTGTCGATCCACGCTTTGATATCGACCGTTTCACTCGTCATGCTCTCACCTTCTTATTTTTGTAGAAGTCCCGACGGACAAGGCCTGTAAGTAGACCGTCCACGCTGAACGATGAAGGTGACTGTAAAGCCGCAGGTATACCGCCCGCCTCTGGGAAATCCTTAAGCAGGTATCGGTTTTTCTTATCGGGGGATCAAAAGAGATAAACGGGGCGTGGTAGAGCGTGGGATTGATGACCGTGGCGCGAGCGGCCAATAATCGAGTACCTCATCGAACAAACCTCCCTGCTTCGACCTACCGATTGCAGCTTTTCTAGCTACGCTTGCCGACAAGAGTCTGGCGTAAGTACGCCTACTGCTTATCAGTCAAGGGAGCCAACATCCATGGATAGCATGCAGGGCGTTTATCCATCAGCAACCGTTCTGGTGGTCGACGATACCCCAGACAACCTGATGCTGATTGCCGAGTTGCTAAAGGACAAATACCGGGTCAAGGCCGCCAACAGCGGTGAAAAAGCCTTGCGCCTTCTGCAGGCCGACACGCTCCCCGACCTGATTCTGCTGGACATCATGATGCCGGGGCTGTCCGGTTATGACGTTGCCGAGCGGCTCCAACATGACGCCCGCCTCTGTCATATACCGATCATTTTCCTGACCTCCATGACCGCCACGGAGGACGAAATTCGCGGCTTGAGCCTCGGCGCTGCTGACTACATCACCAAGCCGATCATTCCTCCGGTGCTCATGGCCAGGGTCGAGACTCAGGTCAAGCTCAAGGCCGTCGCCGACTTTCTGCGCAATCAAAACGATTTTCTGGAACAGGAAGTGCAACGCCGTACCCGCGAGGTGATTGCCATCCAGGATGTCACCATCCACGCCATGGCCTCGCTGGCCGAAACCCGCGACAACGAAACCGGCAACCACATTCGCCGCACCCAGCACTACATAAAATTGCTGGCCGAACTGATGCGCGAGCATCCGCGCTTTCGTCACTTTCTCGACGAGGAAACCATCCAGCTGCTATTCAAGTCGGCACCGCTGCACGATATCGGCAAGATCGGCATTCCTGATCGCATCCTGCTCAAGCCCGGACGTCTCACGCCGGAAGAGTTCGAGATCATGAAGACCCACACAACCTTGGGACGCGACGCCATCCAGCACGCCGAGGACCAGTTGGGGATCGGCGTCGACTTCCTTCGTCTGGCCAAGGAAATCGCCTACGGGCATCAAGAAAAATGGGATGGCAGCGGCTATCCGCAAGGGTTGGCCACCGACGATATTCCGATCAGCGCGCGTTTGATGGCTGTGGCGGATGTCTACGATGCGCTGATCAGCCGCCGCGTATACAAGCCCGGCATGCCCCATGAGCAGGCAGTGGAAATAATCCGCGAAGGCCGCGGCAAACATTTCGACCCGGACATCTGCGATGCATTTCTGGCCAATGCCGGGCAGTTCCAGAACATTGCCGTGCAGTTCGCCGACAGCGATCAGGACTTGGCCAGACAATTGGCCTTGCTTGAACAGATCGCTGACCAACCCTGAGCCGTGTGCCGCTCTTTGCCCCCCACTGCTGAACGAGGCCCGTTATGAACAGACTGTTCGAGACGCTCGAGCGCCTGTCCCTGCGCAGCAAATTGATCATCGGCTTCGCGGCGCTGCTGATGTTGGTTCTGATACTGGGCGTGCAAAGCCTGCGCACCCAGTATTCTCTCAGGAACGAAATGCAGCAGTTGTACCAGCAGGATCTGGTGGGTATCCAGCATGTGCAGGAAGTCCGGGTGCAGTTGCCGTATCTTTTGCTGGCCATGCAACGTGCGATCGCGACCAACAACGCGGACATTCGCATCAGCGCCAGAACGCAGATGAGTGTCGCCCAGGAACGACTCCACGAAGCCCTGGAACAGGTGCGCCCGACACTGCGGCGACAGAGCAGTCTGAGCAGTCTGCTGGAGTTCGAGAGGGTCTTGCAGCGTCTGCAAAAAGATGGCGATGCGGCGCTGGAATTCGCCGGCAAAGGCTCCCTCGGTCAAGCCTGGATGTTGCTTAACAGTCAGGATTTTCTCGCGCTGGAACAGGGTAGCGACGAGCTGCTCACGCAGATCGAGAACAACAAGCAAGCCGACATCCACGATACCGCGAAGAATCTGGCCGAATATGCGCAGCGCAGTACCACGATCACCTATGTGTTGCTGCTGGGCGGGTCGACACTGGCCTTGCTGTTGACCTGGCTGGTCAGTTATTCCATTCGCGTGCCGCTCAATCGTGTCCGTGTGGCGGTAGACGAATTGGCGTCCGGCAAACTCGACGGGCAGATCCCCCACACCGACCTTCGCAACGAAACCGGTGACCTCGCCCGAGCCATCGCCACGTTGCAGGTGGAGGCTTGTCAGCTTGAGCGCCAGCGCTGGGTTAAAAACCACACTTCGCTTCTGCAAGTGGATCTGCAACAGGCGGAAACGCCGCAGCAGTTGGCCCAGGCTTTTTTTAGCCACATCGCGCCGCAGTTAGGCATGTGCCAAGGGGCACTTTACGTTCTCTATGAAGGCGCCTCGCGCCTTCGATTGGTGGGCGGTTACGCGGTGGACAGTGAGCATCCGCTGCCCGTTGAACTTGCGCTCGGTGACGGGTTGCTTGGCCAGTGCGCACTGGATCACCAACCCCGCCACCTGCAGAATTTACCCGAACCGTTTTGGCATGTACGCACGCAGTTGGGCGCCGCTCCCGCCAGCGTCCTGATGGTTCAACCCGTGCTGCGTGGCGAACGCCTGCTCGGGGTGGTGGAAATGGCCGGTTTTCGCCAACTGGAAGAGAACGAAGCGCTGCTCTTGCAAGAAGTGTTGCCCAGGCTGGCCGGCGCCATGGCCATCATGGAGCGCAGTGAGGCGGCCCAGGCGCTGCTGCTGGAGACTCGTCGTCAGGCGGACGAAATGGGCGCGCAGACTTTGCAACTGGAACACCAGGCCAGCGAACTGGAGGCCCAGCAGGCAGCATTGCGAGCCACCGAGGCCTGGTATCGCGGCATCATCGAGGCAGCACCGGACGGTATGCTGGTGCTGGGGGCTGACGGTCGCATTCTGATGACCAACCCGCAAATGGACAGCCTGTTTGGTTATGCCCCCGGCGAGTTGATTGGCGCCAGCATCGAGCGTCTGGTGCCTCAGGCTGCCCGCGAGCGTCATGTCAAATTGCGCGACGGTTTCATTGCCAGCGGCGGCACCCGGCAGATGGGTGGCGATCTGGAGGACCTGAGCGGCGTGCGCAAAGACGGCAGCCTGTTCTCCGTGGAAATTGGCCTTTCCCACCTGCCCCGCCTGGAAGGTCGTGGCGTCTGCGTCTGTGCCTCGGTGCGCGACGTGAGTGAACGCAGAGCGATGGAAGCCAGGCTGCGGACTGCCAGCGATCGCCTGAACCTGGCGCAAGAGGCCGGCGACATCGGTCTGTTCGATGTTGATCTGGTCAGCGGCACAAACTATTGGACGCCGCAGCTTGAAACCCTGTTTGGTCTTGAACCGGGTGCCTTCGGTGGCACGCTGCAGCACTGGCAGGCGCTGGTGCATCCCGAGGATCTGGCGCGGGTCAGCAGCACCTTCGACAGCGCCGTGCAGAGTGGCGATGACCGCGTCGAATTCGACTTTCGCATCGTGCGCAAAAATGACGGGCAGATACGCACGTTCCGCTCGCTCAACCGTTTCTCACGCACGCCGGACGGCCAGCCATTGCGCGCAACCGGCATCAACATCGACGTGACGGCGCTGGCAGAAGCAAGAGCAGCAGCCGAAGAAGCCACTCAGGCAAAGAGCGAGTTCCTTGCCAACATGAGCCATGAGATCCGCACGCCGATGAACGCCATCATCGGCATGAGCCACCTGGCGCTGCGTACCCATCTGGATAATCGCCAGCGCAACTACATTGAAAAGGTGCATCGCTCGGCGGAGAACCTGCTGGGAATCATCAACGACATCCTCGATTTTTCCAAGATCGAGGCCGGCAGGATGAGCCTCGAACAGGCGCCTTTCCGCCTCGAGGACGTGCTCGACAGCTTCGCCGCCATGATTGGCCTGAAGACCGAAGACAAGGGTCTGGAGTTGTTGTTCCAGATCCCGCCCGATCTGCCCACGGCCCTGATCGGCGATCCCCTGCGCCTGGGGCAAGTGCTGATCAATCTGGGCAACAACGCGGCCAAGTTCACCGAGCACGGTGACATCGTGGTCGGCGTGGAAGAAGTGGGTACACACAACGAACACGTGCAACTGCACTTCTGGGTGCGCGACACGGGCATCGGCATGACCGTCGAGCAGTGTTCACGCCTGTTCCAGTCGTTCAGTCAGGCAGACAGTTCGATCACTCGCAAGTACGGCGGCACCGGGCTCGGCTTGTCCATTTCGAAGAAGCTGGTGGAGCTGATGGCCGGCCGAATCTGGGTGGAAAGCCAACCGGGGGTCGGCTCGACATTCCATTTCCAGGTGCAACTCGCTGTGCAGCAAGGCGTGCAGCCGCGCCGTATGTTCAAGGCCGGCGAGCTATTGGGCATGCGGGTACTGGTCGTGGATGACAATGCCAGTGCGCGTGAAATTCTCTCGGGCATGGCGCGCAGCTTTGGCCTGGAAGTGGATGTCGCGCAGAGCGGTGATCTGGCGCTGCGCATGTTGGCCGACGCCGAGCACAAGGCACTGCCTTACAATCTGGTCTTGATGGACTGGCGGATGCCCGGCATGGATGGCATGGAAGCCGTGAGCAAAATGCATTCCGCCAGCCTGATGCGCACGCCATCGGTGATCATGATCACCGCATTTGGACGCGAAGAAGCCCGCGAAGAAGCCGAGCGCCAAGGCATCCAGTTGCCGGTGGTACTGACCAAACCCGTCACGCCGTCCTCGCTGCTCGAAGCCATCGGCGTGGTGCTGGGCAGAGAACCACAGGGTGAAACGCGAACGGGCGAACGCTCCCTGCACAATGCCAACACAGTCGCCAGCCTCAATGGCGCGCGACTGCTTCTGGTCGAAGACAACGATCTCAATCAGGAACTGGCCAGCGAGCTGCTGGAGAGCGTCGGAATACGCCTGCGACTCGCCACGCACGGTCAGGAGGCCCTGGACATCCTCGCCGAGGATGGCGACTTCGATGGCGTGTTGATGGATTGCCAGATGCCGGTGATGGATGGATACACGGCAACCCGACAAATCCGCCAGCAACCGCGCTTCAACACTTTGCCGGTGATCGCCATGACCGCCAACGCGATGGACGGTGACCGCGAGCGCGCCCTCGAATGCGGCATGAACGACCATATCTCCAAGCCACTCAACGTCGAAACCATGTTCGCCACCCTGGCAAAATGGATCAAGCCACGTGCCGCTCAAGCATCGCTGAACGCAGGATTCGCCGATGGCTTGCCCGAGCAGCTTGAGGGCATCGACCTCGCGGCAGGTCTCGCCACCTGCATGGGACGGCGGGATCTCTACCTACGCCTGCTCTGCAAATTTCGCGACACCCAGACAGGCTTTATCGAACAGTTCCACACCGCACGGATCGATCCGGATGCTGGCGCCGCTGAACGACTGGCGCACAGCTTGCGCGGCACCGCCGGCAACATCGGCGCCAGGTCCGTGGCGCAAGCCTGCGCTTTGCTGGAACAGGCCTGCCATGACGGCGAGCCGGCTACGGTGCTGCAAGGGCTGGCGATGCAGGTCGAGTATTGCCTGCAGCCGATTCTGGTCGCACTGGCCGACCTCAAGGCAGACACACCGGCCGGCGCAGGTGATGAGCTACAGAACGACTCCGCTATCAACGAGCAACTGAACAGGCTCATGGGTCTTTTGGACGAAGGTGACACGGCGGCTTTGGACGCACTTGCGGGATTGCGCAACATGCGACTTGATCGGGCGTTAGAAGAACGCCTGGCTCTGGTCGCGGTACAGGTGGAAAGGTTCGATTTTGATCGGGCTTTGAAGCTTTTGCAGGATGGGTGATTTGAGTGAGGAGGTTGCTGTAGATGGTTTCTGTAGTTGAGCGATTTTGGCCGATAGCTACTGCTCCCGAATGACCGCTTTCGGCCAAAAGCAGCCGTTCAGCAAACGCTGATATTGGCTAGAGTGAAACACGTTCTAGCTGCGGGGCGACATGGGTCCTCCAACACTGAAGCAGCGGCAAGCACATCAGGTAGTACATGAGCCAGCACGCGTAGATGCTGGAATGCAGGTAGCAGGCACCAGATGCCAACTTGCCGTGTGCCATTTCGTGGCGCAGGCACGGGCCGCCTTTGAGATTGAACAGTAGGTCAATCGTGTAGATCAGGTCGACGCCGAAAACCGACTCTAGCTGCTCTCGTCGGTTGCTCAGCAGCCCACTGAGCGACCGGTCTTCTTGCAGCAATTCTTCGTCCAATTTCGATGTATCAATTCCAGCGTCACTAAGCACATGGCGTAGTGAGTTCTCGAGCTGTGGGAACAGCAGATGGCAGGCGGACACCATGTCCCCCTGAAGGAAGCGCGCGAGGCCCAGGGCATAAATGTGCTCGAACCCTGATGGCACGAATGGGCTGGCTGACACGATGGCCATCAGGTGTCCATCGTCGACAGCAAATTTGGTCATAAGGGTTTGGGCGGCCGGCTTTACACGGCTTTCAACCCACATTTGGTACTGGATGTCCAAGTAGCGAAGGCTCTCATGGTCATACCATTCAGGTGGCGGTGTGTCGTCGAGATTGATAGTCGGTGCTTGTGTGACTACCCGGCCCAGGACGTCGGTGTAGATCTGTCCGTTGAAGAGGTCGGAAAGGAGTGAGTCGCTACGGTCACGGATGATGTCCGTGTGCAGCGCCATTTTCTCAGGTACTTCACAGATCCGGGCAAATGTGTAAAAGAACTCTGGAAGCGTCAGATCCTTGAAGACATTAATAGTGCCTTGGCGCACCTCGCTCAAATCCATCGGGATCTGGAAGGGAGAAAATTCGTGAGCAGCCTGCGCTTGCAGCTCCAGCAACTCGGTCTTTAACGCTTCCAGTTCTGCTTGCATGCCTGGAATAGCACGAAGCTCCCGTATGGCATCCCGCGTCCAGCTAGCTCTGGCCATGAAGCTGTCGACGCCTTCTCGCATCCTGAGCGTCTGCTCGATCGACTTTAACTTGCAGCGCTTGAAGCCTGGGTGATCTTTGGACTGATGATGGGCGAGGGCGGCAAGCTCCCACACTACTTTGACGGCCATGGCGTAGTCGCTGGCAGCGGCTGCGTTTGCCGACCTCTCCGCATCCTGTGCAACTTGCGCCCATTCGATCAGGCTGAAGGACTGGCCTAGCCGAGCCAATCGATCAAGCGACGTGAAACACCTCAGTTTCTCGGCATGGGTGTAAAGACGGTTCCATGTTGCGATCACGATCTCGGGCGGTGTTTTTCGCTTGCCTGTGCCGGCTACGATGTGGAAAGCCCTTTCGATCAGATCGACGACTTTGGAGGACAGCCCAGAGGGTGGCTCGTATCTGAACGAAAGCTTGTCGTCCAAGTAGAATTCGATCGTTTGACAGTAGGAATTAATTGCCAAGACGGCGCTTTGATGCAGGTTTCTGTGGTTATACCAAGACACATCTGCAACCCGAGCGCGCAGGAGGGGGTGGTCGATCATTTCGGCGATAGTGGCAAGCGCCTGGCTCTGCTCCCCAGCAATGTCGGCGGGGATGGACGTGCGCATGCCATCCCTGATCAACCTTGGGCCGAAGGCATCTTGGCGATCTACAGAAAAATGGAAAGAACACACCACAATGAGCACTCTGTAAGCCCGGCAGCCGCCGTAGTTCTTATTCGCCAGCGCCCGCCTGGAGCGTGCGCTCAGCTCAGAGTCGAATGAGTAAAAGTCGAGCGTATCGACGGTCTCCAGCAGTTGGCTGATCTCGGTCTGCCGGAAATCATTGACAGAAGCAAATTCCAGCCGGGAGCGATCTGATTTGTTACCGATGATCGTTTCCGGTGCTGAAGGAACTCCTGGAACCAGCTCCATGTCCGGTTCCCTGCCAAGTTCCCTGTCCGATTTCTGTCCGGCGCCTAGCGCCACGTCCTGATCGTTTGATGGCCCGGTCTGCTCGCTCATTCCCTCTCCCTGCTCTGGATGATTTAACTACGCGGGCGGTGGACTGCATGGCTGCTTTGATACGCAAAATCGTTCTACCAGAGGCCCAAAGTATGCCACTTTATTTTAGTGATCGTGGCAGCTTGCCACGCATGCAATATGTCATTATTTTTGTGTTTTTTGGCAGGTTAATATTCATCGGCATCCTCTTCGGCCATTGCTCGTCCCTCAGCAAGTGAGCGCTCAATGTTGCCCTCAGCATGTCTGCGAATATCGTCGTAAAGAGCGAACGCCGGATCAGCCCTGCTCAATGTAGCGAGCGCTTCCTCAGCTTGCGCCTTCATTCTCAAGTCTTCAGGGAACGGTTCACCAGGAGTGCCACTTCGAATACCACTGACAGCAGACGCGAAGAGCGAAGAACTGAGTTCTCGATAGACGGATACACCAAGCGAGCGCGCCACCTTCAATGTTCGCGCGACAAATGCGCTGTCCTCAAACACAAATAATGGTGGAGCGTCTCGAAGCACATAAGAGAGCACTCTGAAGTGCTGGCTGTTGCCACCAGCACACCACGCTTCAAGGATGCTCGTACACGCTGGGTGCCGAAGTCCGAACACACCTGACACGACATCAGATAGGTTGTGCGCGAAGCGATACACGTCGATCTGTGGGAGCGCCCAGTCAAGCACCTCTCGCAACAGCACAGCCCCATCGAGATGCTCCAGAACATCTAAAGACGGCTGGTTGAATGCAGTGCCGCCGACTGGCAACGTTCGCCAGTCATCTCGATCGACTGCCTGCTCGAGGCGCGCCTTTATAAGCTCAACTACCAAGCGAGGGCTTCGTTTGGCCACGCGCATGAAAAACCCATGGACGATATGGTCGTCCAGACGCGGTAAGTTTAGAAATAACTTGAGAATGCGACTGAGCTCGTTCTCACTGATCGAGTCAAGCGGGATGAGCTTGTCATCGTCGAACCACATGAAGATACCCAACGGCGACTCAGCAGCCAACGCAGGATTCGCATTGACCAAAAGCTCGATTGCAAAGCTTTTGTCCCGCTCGGCTACGTCGCGAAATAGCCACGAGGAACTAGCCAGCACCGCGGGGTCGCTTGAGCCGAAGATGCGTCTCAAAATAGAGCGATCGAACTCGGTCAAGCCGCGGAGTTTGACTAGACCCATCGTGTAGGCACGCGCGACTAGAGAAAGCTCCGCATCCCCAGAAGTTAGCAGCGCTTCAATGTGAGCGTTAGCTTCGCTTGGTGCGTGTTTTATTAGCACTGCAAGTGCAACTGAGGCGAACTCTGCGATTGAGCTCTCAGGGAATTCAACTCTTGCATCAAGAACCACACGAGCGAATGCAGGCCGGTCGTTCAACAGCCGATTAACGAAAACATGAGTCGATTGGGCTGAGTCACGACGATATGTTTTAAGTTCGTCCAAGCGCTCATTAATGAACAACCCAAGCGCTTTCTCATCAGGGAACGCCTGAACAAGCTCCTCGACAAGCTTTGCCTGAATTTCATCGTTGTGGTCTTGCCTGTCAACCTCGTGCCTCCAAGTGCTGGTTCCCCAAGCATCCATAAGCACACGAGTGACACGAGTGTTCAGATCTCGGTCGAGCTGGCGCAAAATGCGCGCTGCTGGCTCCTTGGTTGTTCCAATAGCGTAGTGTGCATGCCACCCCACCGACTCAGCGATACGTATCAGCACTACAGGCGGCAGGAATTGGTGTTCGATCAGGGAGTTAACTCGCTCAAGCGTATCAGTGAATTCCTCCTCCCAATCAGCGCCCTCCTTATCGCTGGGCGCGCGATTCATTACTCCGATCGGTCCACGCAACGCATTGTGGAGGGTCTCAGCAGCATCGTAGGCGCGACGCTTGTTGTCGCTCGTCAAGCTCTCCAAAATGACGTCTATGATTCGGCGCCGGACTGCCTGCACCGACTCAATGTCAACACCATAGGATGTGAGCGTAATGGCGCGACTGGAGGCTTTGGAAGTGAAGTGTCCTTCCGTTGCCAAGGCGCCTTCGAGTACAACAAACGGAGTGAATACCCCAGTCCAAGTATCTACGTACGGCACGAGCGAGAGCATGAAATCGAGGACACCCTCAATGTATGCGATTGGAACTCGTGGCTCAGGTGTCGCCATCTCACTCAGAAGCCGAAGCGGATGATTCGGGTGCTGGTTGATTTGGCGCCGATCATTACGCCCAAGATCCCACAGCAGTTCCGAGGCGTCCCAGAGATACTGCAGGCTGTATGCCGCGTTGCGGATCAATCGGCAAACATCTACGTGCGCCCCATGCCCCTCCTCAATCAATCGGCGAGCAAATGCGAGTGCTTGGCGCGGCTGATAATACGCTGCTTCCACAGCTGCCTTCAGGTGCGCCTGCACATAGTCACCCTCCCACTTTAGGCTACGCCATAGCGCGTCCAGCAGTGGACTATTAGACGTGTCACCTTCATTACGCCGCCAATCAAGGCGGCCTAGGTTTAAGAGGAGATGAGCTTTATGCTCGGGTATGGCCGCCTCAAATACTCGCTCGGCTTGCCCATTTGAGGCGCCACTTCCGATGATGTACCCGGACTCGATGATTGAGTCCGCCAGGAGATCAGGAGAGAGTCGATAGCTCGCACCTCGTTTGAACAATACACCCGATGCAATCAGGAGCTTGGTCAATCGAGTGGCATCTGGCGCACTCACCCCTTCGATTGACTCGTAGAGTGCAAGCACCTTGGGGTCATCGGGCACGACTGGCTGGATGAGCGCGATCACGCGCAACATACCCTCGATATGATCTTGATCCTTGGGACTGGTTGAAACGCTCTTTGCAATTGCTTCCTTGTATAGATGAAGGACTGTTCGCTGGAACACCTCGTGCGAGCCGAACAGCTCAGGATGCATTCCGTCTTTGGCAACAATCCAGGCACCGACTACTACAGAAAGCGGGCTGTCATAAGCCACGTTGGCGATCAGCGTGGCCACGTGTATTGGCCCACCTAGTGACTCCAAGACATGCGTAGCAAGTTCAACCCCTTCAGCCTTGGTGGGCTTCTCCAGCACCACCGGCGCGCTCATCAACCCATAGCGGGCCAACTGGCGATCAATGACCTCTCGCGCATATGGGCGATACACCAATAAGAGCCGCGCATTCGAATGCGGGCTCGCGGCATAGCGCACCAAAAGCTCAAGGTCAGTGCGATCGTGCGCGTCATCAACGACGAGGAGTTTTTCGCCATACCCCAAGTCATCGAGGCTCTTCGTCGTAATTTGTTCAGTTGGAGAGAGAATTAGGGTCGTTTGGCCGGTATGCGTTTGCGTAAAGGTATCGATTGCTGCTCGCAGAGTGCGCGACTTACCTCCACCGGCTGGCCCCACCAACGACACGACTGTCTGCTTCCGATCCTCTAGGGCAATGGCGAGCTGCTCACACTCCTTACCCCTCCCAATGAGACCCCAGTGATGGCTGAATGGCCGGTCGGCAACTACAAGTGGTGCGAAGAAGTCGTTTGGAGTGAGCCAAGGACCGGGCGATGGCTCACCCAAAAGAGCGAAACGCTGCCCAGGAAAGTAGGTATCAACCAAGCGGCGTTTTACATCTACTGGCAGTTCGCGCAGTTTCTCCGAGAGATCGTCCTGATCCCATATATCCCATCCGTGGTGTTTCTTCACCTCGCTGCGCGCTAGTGGGCTCGCGACGCGTGAAAGGAGGATGAATTTCTGTGCTGCCTCTGTTTTGTGCGCTTCAACTGCGGCTTTCACCTTTGCTGCTCCGAACTGGGCCTCTCGCTTGCATTGAAATGAATGCACCTCGCCGGTTTTGAGCTCGACGTCGATGTCGATCCCAAACTGTTCGTGCCCAGTTTTACCGGCCGCGTGCACCTTACCCCCCGGATAAATTGCCTCTAGGAGTGAACGGCAGATGCGTTGAAATCCTTCAGGCGAGAGAGATGCAAGCGGGAGCGGCTGGTCAAACGATACCGTTACTTGTTCAGTTACATGGCCCGAAACGACGAGAAGCCGCTGCGGATCGGCACGTAAAGCGTTGGCCACGACCGCGATCTGATCAGCGCGCGGGCGTGACTCGCCAGCCTCCCATCGAGTGACGGTCTGCTGGGCAACGCCCAGAAGCTTGGCAAGCTCAGTGTGGGTAGAGATGCCTTGTTCTTGGCGGAGGCGCTTTAGCTCGTCACCGAAGCGCTTGTGTTTACCACGCTGATCAGTCTTCATTCTCACACTCACTTTGTGCGTACTAGCAATATATGAGTGCGACTATTTGCCGTCAATCGGGAGGGGGGGCAAGGTTTCGTCATGAATCTCTTATTAGATGCAACGGCTGCTAGCCTTACTATCTTTACGAATTACCCCCCAGTTTTCTAATCACCTCCAAGCCACAACTGTTGCTTGCGAAGCGGTAAGTAAATGCCTGCTTATGGCCACGAGCGGTGGCTTGCATATGTCCGCTTTTGGCCTTTAGAGACCGTTGCTCTGGCTAACCATCCTTGTCCTCCCACACGCGGAGGATTTGCCATGAACACCATTGCAACCTGCAGGCGTCAGCCTTGGAACAAAGGAAAATTGGTCGGGCAGAAAGCCCCGCTCCGACTGAGAGATATCTGGGCTATCCGAGTAAGGCTTCAAATAGGAGAGAGAACCCGTGACCTGGCTCTCTTCGATCTGGCCATAGACAGCAAGCTTCGAGCCTGCGACTTAACCAAGCTCCGTGTGCGCGACGTTGCCCATGGCGAACAGGTGTCCTCACGAGCAATGGTGATACAGCAGAAAACGCACCGGCCAGTCCAATTCGAGATTACCGAACAAACACGGTCCGCTGTCGCGGCTTGGTTACATCAGGTCCAGCTACGCAGCGAGGACTACCTTTTCCCTAGCCGACTGCATACCTCAGACCATCTATCCACTCGGCAGTACGCTCGTATCGTCAAAGGCTGGGTGACGGCCGTTGGCCGTGATCCAGCCATGTATGGCACTCATACGATGAGACGTACGAAGGCATCACTAATCTATCGCAGGACGAAGAACCTACGGGCGGTTCAACTGCTGCTCGGCCATACGAAGCTGGAGAGCACCGTTCGATACTTAGGGATTGAGGTCGATGACGCTCTGGAGATGGCAGAACAGACCGAGGTTTGATCATGCATAGCGGCGGTCTAAGTCAGACCGTCGCTAACCGACCCAGAACTGCCGCTGTTGGATGGCGAACATCGGTCCAACGCGAACTGCTCTACAAAAACCAGATAATGGTTAGAATTCAAAAACTAACAGCTTGCATATCGATACCACAATCACCGACAGTAAATTCTTATTATTCGCCCTCCTTCTCCACCAAGACCCAATCACCTTCACCAATTTTATTCATCATAGTGAATGGGAACTTCTGGAAGCGCTGGCTAACATCTTCTGAACTTACTTCATCAATACGATCTACATCCCCACAAGTTAAATGCAGAGCTATCATTTTCTTAGTGATGTCAACAAATGCATCCACTTCCGAGAGCAACCACGTTTTCTGATCTCTTTCAAAAAAATCGAAAGGCAGATCATTGAGGCTCAAGTCCTCTACGTCATGACCCTTGTTCTTACTCAGCTCAATCAGAACGAACTCAAAAAAATCGGTGAGATACGAGTATAGAAGATGCGTATGGAAGGTAAAATAGTTATCGGCGAAGTTGATGTTATTATTACACCCATTGGAATACATGAAATCAACTTCAATCAAATCGTCCAGATCAAAATTGTAAGCCTGAAAACAAATTCTACTTTTCACACGCTCATTGTTCACGTAAAAAGGATTAACCGTAATCCCGCCATGAACTATTCTATTTCTAATATTGTTAAGACTTTTATACCACCCAATCTGCAACGCAATAAGGTTTTTTGCATACGCCTCAAATCTGCTTTCCAAGTATTCGTACTTATTCCCCCCTTTCTTCTTGGGAAATATCAATTTATCCGCCACTTGATAAGCAATGTCAAAAATTGTGCTAATTTTATAGTAGCAATACTCAACCGCGCTTACACTGACAATTCCAGACTGATCATGAACATCCATAAAATCACTATTTTTCTGGATTTTATCGATATAGGAAATTGTGTAGAATAGTTTTTTAAAGTGCGTTTTTAAATTTTTAAAAAGAAATTGAATCTCTTCATCCTCCAGAAGATCCGGCTCATATTTATTTAAATACATAATTAATTTGTACGTTGGACTATCAATTCTTTTTGCATTTACGTCGATAGGCATTACGATCCCTCGCTTGGAAGCCAAATAGATTTAGACAAAGCCAACAGCTCTTGTCGTTATCACAAAAATAAGCCTATCAGCAGTGATGAGAGTCGGCAATCGGAAACATGTCACGGGGAGGGCTAAAAACTTTTAACATAGAGCTTTATAGGAGTCGTTAAAGATCAATGATGATGTGACCGCTCATGGCCGCTAACTGCTGCTCCTGAGCATCCGCTTCCGGCCAGAAGCGGGCGCTAATCGGCTCAATCCGACTTAGAGCAAAGCAATAGCACTCATTGAATAGTGGTAATTCCAAAGACCTGCGGGTCGGCACAAAAAATATGAGAGCGGGCTTGATACGCGGCAAGCAAGTTAAACCTCTCAAGTAGGTTCATAACATTATGATGATGCTGTGCCGAGAATTTCATATTGAACGACTTTACTTGTTCCCTCATCTGTGTCGGGACCTGCACAAGGGTCTGCTTCGACAAGTTGACGACATTGAATGAAGCAAACGCACTCCGACTCAAGTTAAAAAGAAACATATTGTGATTGGGATCATTAGTTCCTTGAAGATAACCTGTATCAGGTATGGCAACTCGGCAGCCAGCAATGTCATCAAAAGTCGCTACTATGACATGGCCCATGTGACCTTCTGACTCAATAATCTTCTCGACGGACGATTCCAAAATACTTTTCGTGCCACCAGGAGGGATCATTAACGCCAGAAAAATAATCTCTAGTCACTGGAAATACTGATCACTCGTCACCCCAAACTCTGCGCAAACAGCAGCTAAGTGAGGCTTTATTCCCGTGCGAATGTCACAGAAATCGGCTAGCAAAATAGGATCAGTTGGGTACAACCCCGCAACCCCCTTAAACATATCAATTGTTCGAGCAATAGAATATGGGTTTCTTATCCACCCCATAAACTTTGATTTGAAGACTTTTTCAGCGGCGCCCCTCAAAACATCACCTTCGGAGTTGACCTTTGACTCTGAAATAAGAAGGTCAGCGGCTGGAGCTAGATCCGCTTCAAATATCTGAAAGAAATCCTCTAGATTTTTTCTTAGAGATGAGTTCTTTACATCAAAACTAAAAAGATCATCAAAAGAGAGATTCTTCTTAACTCTAACGCCCTCTGCATTAGTCAGGCGGACAATGCTATTTTCTCGATCTACAATTTCAAACTTGTAGATTCGTTGCTTATCCTTTGGTCTGCTCTCGTCGATGCAATTGCTACGTTGCTCGGACTGAGAGATAAAATGCTGATTCCTTGTTAGATTCTCCATAACCTCTCCTTATGCCGGCGACCTACCGGACGCGCAAACAATATCCCCGAACCCACTATCACGCCAGATCTTTCATTTGAGGGATCGACCGGCCGCTTCTGGCCGAAAATTGCCGCACGCCAACCATCACCAAACTGTTGACCCATAATTCGACTAAGGAGAAGCGATCGGAACGTATTGGCCCGGATCGCTCCGAAGTGAAGCAACCGTGTTGTCAGGGCGCAATTGTCCACGACTTGCCAAGCGCCAGCCGGTGACCATCGTCAACCCTTAGGCGAGAGAGAAGGCTTTTGGGCGCTGAGAGAGAAAAGAACACCCAGTGGCCAGAACCATCAGCCATGGGCTCATTGTCGGCGACATAACGCGCAACCTCGCTCTCAGGCATTTTTAGGGCGACAGACAGTTCCGCCTGGGTCAACTTTCGATAATCGTTCATCAGATCACTCCTTGATCCCGGCTCCATGCCGGTCCTATAGCAATAGCGCAAAAACTGGAAACCCTCCACCGCCCGGGCATGCTCCGGCGTAGTCCGCGCTCCCTAAAGCCGCCAATTCACCCAACACCCCTTATGTAACCCAAAAACACGCCGATACCGTCCAGCAGCACGGAAGCACCGCAGCAGCACTGACTCCCTAGAAGGAAGGAACCCAAACAATGTTGGAACACCTCTGGCGCAACATCCATTCCCCGGACTACTTGCCCAACGTACTGGAGTGGATGCTCCATATTCTCCTCAGCCCGTTCATGGTGATCATGTGCCTGATGGTCGGGGCGCTGGCGGGAAAATGGTGGCGAGCCCTGCCCTACGGCAGCCTGACTTGTTATGTGGTCTTTCTGAGCCGGTCTTCTTTCTATCGCTGGGAAAGCATTTTCCCCCTGGCCGGCCTGCCTGCGCTGGCAATAGATGGCGCACTGCTTGCGCTGCTCGGCTTTTATTTGAAAGGCGTACTCAGAACCCGCGCAGACGCAAAACCCGAAGGCCATTGGCTGCGCAGGCTTTATCAAGGCCTTAAGGTTTTTCTGCTGACGATCATGGTGATGTTCTGGGGATTGGTCGTGCTGTTTGTCGTGGTCTTCACGGTCTCGGTCGCGACCCAACCGTCATTGGTGCATTGAGCAGCCTCCTGCTCGATCAGACAAATCGGGACTCCGGATCGCCGGAAACAGCGGCCGACTCAACAAGATGAACTTCAGTGGCATTCCGCCCCGCCAGCCAGGCAAGCACAGACGCGGCGACCAGCACCGCCGCACTGAGCTCGAATGTGGCTTTGTATCCGCTCAGGTCAAAAGCCAGACCGCCAATGATCGCGCCTCCGGCGATCGCCAGTTGCACAATGGCAACAAGCAAACCGCCTCCGGCTTCCGCGTCATCCGGAAGCGTCTGCGCCAGCCATGTCCACCAGCCGACCGGCGCGGCGGTGGCAACCAGTCCCCAGAGGCCGAGCAACACGGCGGTCAGCAGCGGGGACTTGCCGAAGCTGACCAACGCCAGCGCGATGGCCGCCATGATCAGCGGGATGACGGTCAACGTGCGGTAGAGGCCACGGCCCATAAACCGTTCGATCAGAAAGGTGCCGATAAAACCGGCCAGTCCCAACCCCAGCAGCATCAAGGACAAGGTTGAGACACTGACGCCAGTCACACCCTCAAGAAAGGGCCGCAGGTAGGTGAACAGCATGAACTGGCCCATGAAAAATACGCTGACGGCGACCATGCCCAAGGCTACTGGCGGCTGCTTCATCAGGCGCAGAACGTTGCCGCTACCGGCTTGGCGCTCGGCCTTGAACGACGGCAGGCTTATCAGCAGCCACACGGCGGCCAGCACTGCGACCGGAACCACACAGAAGAACGCGCCGCGCCAGCCGATCAGCGAGCCGAGAAAGCTTCCCGCCGGAGCGGCGATGACCGTGGCCAAGGCGTTACCGCCATTGACGATGGCCAGCGCTCGCGAAACCTGTTCAGGCTTGACCAGACGTATTGCAGTCGCCGCCGACAGTGACCAGAAACCACCAATCGCTATCCCGATCAGCGCACGTCCAAACATGAATGACGGGTAACCCGGCGCGACCGCGACGACCGTACCGGAGACGATCATCAGCAAGGTCAGGCCCAGCAACAATTTCTTGCGTTCGACGCGAGCAGCGACCGAGGCAATCAACAGACTGGTGATCAAGGCAAAGGCACCGGACACGGAAATGCCCTGCCCGGCCTGGCCTTCGGTGATGTGCAGGTCGGCCGCAATCGGCGTCAGCAGGCTGACCGGCATGAATTCTGAAGCGACCAAGGCGAATGCGGCCAACGACATGGCCAGCACAGCGCTCCAGCCGCCTGTTCTTTTAGATGGATCTGTAGATGGAAACGTCATGAGAACTACCTGTGGTGCGAAAAACCTGTGGATGTGATGCGCAGGGGCAAGCAGTTTGTCGTCGCTTCCGGACACTGCCCCTGTAACAGATAGACACATTCTCCCGGTCAATCCGGCCCTTCCCTAGCGCATTCCTCTTGAATGCTTGCCTGATCCTCTGGCGATGCAGGGTGATGGATAGGAAACGTCTCGCGCGCGGATTAGAGTTCGGTCAACAGGAGTGACCCGACATGATCCCTACCCCTCTGCCCCAGGAATCGCCTTTGGCATTGCACATTGACCCGCGCGTGAGCGCACCGGGTGACTTCGCCACGGCCATCCCCGGCTTGTCGTTGTTTCGTCGCGACCAACCGGCGCCGCCCGTGGTGTGCATGATCGAACCGAGCCTGATTCTGGTGGGGCGCGGCGAAAAGCGCTTGTGGGTCGGCGGTGAAGGCTACAGCTATGACCCGTCACGGTTTCTGGTGACGTCGCTGGACTTGCCCGCCAACTCCGAAGTGATGCTCGCCAGCCCCGAACAGCCTTGTGTCGGCCTCGTGCTGAAACTGGATGTCAGCATGCTCGCCGAGGTCATCACCAAGAGCGGCTTGCCGGCCAAGCGGCAGCCAGCAACGGGCACGGGCGCCGCGATTGGCAGCTTGTCGTCTGCGCTGGAGGGCGCACTCGATCGGCTGCTGGCATTGCTCGATGAACCCGAGGCGATCCCGGTGCTGGCGCCGCTGATTCTGCGCGAAATCCACTATCGGCTGCTGCACACCGACCAAGGCGCACGGCTGCGGCAGATCACGGCCGTCGATGGTCAGGGTTATCGCATCGCCAAAGCGATTGACTGGCTGAAGGTCAACTACACCGATGCTCTGCGCATCGACGATCTGGCCGCGCGGGTGCAGATGAGTGCGCCGACCTTTCACCACCATTTCCGACAGCTCACTGGCATGAGTCCGCTGCAGTACCAGAAATGGCTGCGCCTCAACGAAGCGCGGCGGCTGATGTTGGTCGAGCGTCTCGACGTTTCGCGGGCGGCGTTTGCGGTCGGCTATGAAAGTCCGTCGCAGTTCAGCCGCGAATATGCCCGGCTGTTCGGCACCGCGCCGAGTCGTGACATTGCCCTTTTGCGTGGGCAGCCATTCGAAGCAGAAGCCCTCGGCACAGTAGCGAATTGAACGAAAAACGCTGATACGCCTCGCCGCGTGTCACCGCTCATAACAATGCAAGTCAACCGATGATCAGCGGGTGAACCATGGAACTACGAATCAACCAGAAGACCTATCAGGTCGATGCCGACGCCGATACGCCCTTGCTGTGGGTGATCCGCGATGATTTGGGCATGACCGGCACCAAATACGGCTGCGGATTGGCGCAATGCGGCGCCTGTTCGGTGCTGGTGGACGGCAATGTGGTGCGCTCGTGCGTCACGCCGGTGGCGGGTGTGGTCGGCCGCGAGGTCACCACCATTGAGGCGATCGAAAGCGATGACGTGGGCAAACGGGTGGTCGCGACCTGGGTCGATCTGCAGGTTGCTCAGTGTGGCTACTGCCAGTCCGGTCAGGTGATGGCCGCCACCGCGCTGCTCAAACAAAACCCCAAACCAAGTGATGCGCAGATCGAAGCGGCGATGGTCAACCTGTGCCGCTGCGGCACTTACAACGCCATTCATGCCGCCGTGCATGAGCTGGCCGGCAAGGGAGACGCGTGATGAACGTACGTATCGACCCTTCACAGCAAGCCTCGGTGCTGGATCTGCACGAACCGATCAATGTTTCGCGCAGGCGTTTTCTGACCGGTACCGCCGTCGGCGCACTGGTCCTCGGTTTCGGTCTGCCGCTCGGTACAACGCGCGTGCAAGCTGCCGTTGCAGCGGCAACGGCCGAGCGCGGCACGCAAGTGCCGGCGTTTCTCGAAATCCGTCCGGACAACCGCGTGCGTCTGCTCTGCCCGTTCATGGAGGGCGGACAAGGTACGTTCACGGCGATGGCGCAAATCGTCGGTGAAGAGCTGGATGCCGACCCGACAACCTTCCTGGTCGAAGCCGCACCGCCCGGCGAAGCCTATGTGGTGTTGGAAAACGGCATGCGCATCACCGGCGGCAGCATGTCGGTGCGCATGAGTTACCCGGTCATGCGCCGCCTCGGCGCCCTCGCCCGCGCCATGTTGTTGCAGGCGGGTGCGCAGCAACTTGGCGTGCCGGTGAGTGAATTGACCACCGAGCCTGGCAAAGTCGTGCATGCCAAGTCGGGCCGCTCGTTGGCCTACGGTGATCTGGCCGAGCGCGCAATGGATCTGCCGGTTCCCGATCCGGCCTCCGTGCAACTGCGTGATCCGAGCCAGTTCCGCTGGATCGGCAAACCGGTGAAGCGTCTCGATGCCTATGACAAATCCACGGGCAAGGCGCTGTACAGCATCGACCTGAAAGTCGACGACATGCTCCATGCCGCCGTTCAACATGCCCCGCGCTTGGGCATGACGGTCGGCAGCCTGCGCAACGAAGAGCAGGTCAAGGCAATGAAAGGCGTGCATTCCGTGCATCGTTTGCCGGGCGCCGTGGCGGTGCTCGCCGAGCGCTGGTGGCACGCCAAACGTGCGGTCGAGGCAATTCAGGTCGACTGGCAAGAGCCAACGGCCGAGAGCAAAGTGCGGCCGATGCCCGCGGACTTTTCCAGCGATGCCTGGTTCAAGCGCCTCGCTGAAGATAAAGGCCCGGCCAAAGATGATGAAAACCAAGGCGATGTGGCTGCGATTCTCAAGGAGACCAAGACCCGGATCGACGCCACTTACCACAACCAATACCTGAACCACGGCCAGTTGGAGCCGCCTTCGGCACTGGCCCGATTCAATCCGGACGGTTCGCTGGAAGTCTGGTTGCCGAATCAGGCGCCGGACATGTTCCGCGCCGACATCGCCAAACGCACCGGGCTGGATCCGTCGCGCATTACGTTGCATTCGCCACTGCTGGGTGGCTTCTTCGGTCGGCATTTCCTCTACGACTCGGCCAGTCCCTATCCGCAGGCGATTGCGCTGTCCAAGGCCGTTGGCCGACCGGTCAAACTGATCTGGAGTCGCGAAGAAGAGTTCCTGCGTGACGTGCTGCGCCCGGTTGCCGCAGTGAATTTCCGTGCGGCGCTGGACAGCGACGGCTGGCCGCTGGCAATCGAAGCGATCAGTGCCACAGAAGGCCCGACCGAAGCCCTTGCCGGCAAGCAGGGTGAAAAACTTGACCCCACAGCGCTTGAAGGCTTGTCGGGCAAGTCCTATGCGATCCCCAACAAGCGCATCGCGCAGATCTACGTCAAAGGCCCGGCGATGCTCGGTTACTGGCGTTCGGTAGGCAACTCGCTGAACGACTTCTTCTATGAATCGTTCCTCGATGAACTGGCCGACAAGGGCGGCAAAGACCCGTTCGACCTGCGCCTGCATCTGCTGCGTGACAACAAGCGTTTGACCACGCTGCTGCAAGCGGTGGGTGAACTGTCAGGTGGCTGGAAGCGCGGGCCGTTTACCGCCGAAGACGGCAGCAAACGTGCGCGCGGCGTGGCCATGGCTTCGCCGTTCGGTACAGAGACGGCGGTGATCGCTGAGGTGTCCATCGAGAACGGCCAGGTCAAGGTGCACGACATCTGGCAGGCAATTGATCCGGGCAGCATCGTCAACCCGGCGATTGTCGAGGCTCAGGTCAATGGCGCCGTGGCGCTGGGGCTGTCGCAAACCCTGGTGGAAGAAGCCGTGTGGATTGATGGCAAACCCCGGGCGCGTAACTACGACTTGTATCCGATCCTGCCGCCTGCGCGGATGGCTCGGGTCCATGTGCGTGTGGTCGAGAGCGGGGAAAAAATGGGTGGCATCGGTGAACCGCCGTTGCCAGCGGTCGCGCCCGCCGTCGCTAACGCGGTGGCAAGGCTAACCGGTCAGCGGGTGCGCAGCCTGCCCATGAGCCGACACACCTTCACTTGATCAGCGCCGGAGCGTCCATGAATAACAGCCGATTCGCAAGAACCGCTGGCTGGCTGGCAGTGCCGTGCCTGGTCGCGGCAGGCCTGCTGGCCTGGTATGTCACCCGCGAGCCTGTCTCGCGCCTGGAAAACCCTCAGATCGCCGTGGCCGATATCGACCCGGCACTGGTCGCCCGTGGCGAATACGTCGCCAGGCTCAGCGATTGCGTGGCCTGCCACAGCGTGCCGGGCGGCGCGCCATTCGCCGGCGGCCTGGAAATGGCCACGCCGCTGGGCTCAATCCATGCGACCAATATCACCCCGGACACGGAAACCGGCATCGGCCACTACAGCTTGGCGGACTTCGACCGAGCGGTGCGTCACGGCGTGGCCCCCGACAGTCGCCGGTTGTATCCGGCGATGCCCTACCCGTCCTACGCCAAGCTCAGTGACGATGATGTGCGCGCGCTGTATGCGTTCTTCATGAAAGGCGTGGCGCCGGTGAAACAGGCGAATATCCCGAGTGCGATTCCGTTTCCGCTGAACCTGCGCTGGCCGATTGCACTGTGGAACGGCGTGTTTGTCGACGCCGAGCCTTACGTGGCCAAACCGTCGCAGGACGAACAATGGAACCGTGGCGCTTACCTCGTTCAGGGCGCCGGGCACTGCGGCAGTTGCCACACGCCGCGCGGCCTGGCGTTCAACGAGAAGGCACTCGATGACACCGGTAAACCGTACCTCGCCGGCGCCTTGCTCGATGGCTGGTACGCGCCGAGCCTGCGCGATGACCACAACACCGGTCTGGGCCGCTGGAGTGAGGCGGAAATCGTGCAGTTCCTCAAGACCGGTCGCAACCAACACGCGGTGGTCTACGGCTCGATGACCGAAGCGTTCAACAACTCCACGCAGTTCATGAGCGATGACGATCTGAGCGCGATTGCCCACTACCTGAAGTCGCTTCCCGGGGATCGCGAACGGGACGGCGCGCCGTGGCAGTATCAAGCGGTTTCGGCAGCGCAACGTCTGGACTCGCCCGGTGCGCATACCTACGTGGCGCGCTGCGCTTCGTGCCATGGACTGGACGGCAAGGGGCAACCTGAATGGATGCCGCCGCTGGCGGGCGCCACCTCGGCACTGGCCAAGGAGAGCGCTTCGGCGATCAACATCACCCTGAATGGTTCGCAGCGTGTCGTCGCGGCTGGCGTACCGGACGCTTATCGCATGCCGGCCTTCCGCGAGCAGTTGTCAGATCAGCAGATCGCTGAAGTGCTGACGTTCATGCGCAGCACCTGGGGCAATCAGGCCAGCGCTGTCGATGCGCAGACGGTGGGCAAGTTGCGTGAACACACCGATCCGGCCAGCAGCAGCCCGATCATCCTGCAGATGCGTTAAAGGAGAATCTGATGGAGAGCATCGACTTGCTGGTCCTGCGCACGGCGCGGGACTGGCTTGCCGTTGGCGAGCGTGTATTGCTCGCCACGGTGGCGCGCACTTGGGGTTCTTCACCACGTCCGACCGGTTCGATGATGGCTTTGCGTGACGATGGTCGCGTGGTGGGCAGTGTGTCCGGCGGCTGCATCGAGGACGATCTGATCCATCGCTATACCACGGCCCATGGCGGCAGCGCTTTTAGCGACAGCGCGCCGCAAGGGGTGCGCTATGGCGTCAGCGCCGATGAAGCGCATCGCTTTGGCTTGCCGTGCGGTGGCACGCTGGAACTGATCCTTGAGTTCAACCCGGCGTGGCAGTCGCTCGACGCGTTGCTGATGCAACTGGACGCCGGGCAACTGGTTCGCCGTCGCCTGGCGCTGAAGTCCGGTCAGGTCACGCTCGAACCGACTGCGACGCCGGAACAATTCAGCTTCGACGGCGCGCAGATGCTCAACACCTTGGGGCCGGGCTATCGGATGCTGATGATCGGTGCCGGCGCGCTGGCCGAATATCTGGCCACCATGGCCTTGTTCAACGGTTTCAAAGTGGCGGTGTGCGATCCGCGTCCCGAGTACATCGAAACCTGGGCGGTTGATGGCGTGGAGCGCATCGTTGGCATGCCGGATGACGTGGTGCGCGACTTCGCGGTCGATCTGCGCACCTGCATCGTCGCCTTGAGCCATGACCCCAAACTCGACGACCTGGCCCTGCTCGAAGCCCTCCACAGCCCGGCGTTTTACATCGGCGCCATCGGCTCGCGGCGCAACAGCCAACTGCGCCGTGAACGCCTGATCGAGCATTTCGGTGAAACCGAGGCGTCACTTCAGCGTCTGCACGGACCGATCGGCGTCTACATCGGCAGCAAGACGCCTGCGGAAATCGCCGTCAGTGTGATGGCCGAGATTCTTGCGGCCAAGAATGGCGCGAACTTGCCGAGTGAACTCAGCATCGCCCAGGCCAAACACTCCATCGATTCTGTGGCGATTGATTGAGCGAAACCGCCGACTCGAGTCGATTCTTGACTCAACCAGTGATCCGTCACTCACGACAGTCCATCGAACCAGCCCAGTACGCGCATGACCTTGGTATAGGTTTTTTGCTTGGCGAAGAGAGTCAACAGCACCAGACCGCCGCCCAGCACCGTGAAAAGCACGCCGCCGGTACCATCGATGAAGAGCAGAAATACACCCAAGGTCGCGAATGCGGCCCCCAGCGCGCCCATCACCTGTCGGCTCTGCTTCTGCTCGGGATACTTGCCAAACATCGTCCTGATCTCGTTCAGTCGTTGTATCGATCCACTCTAGACCAGGTGCGAGCGGTCACTGATCATTCGTGCGTCATGGAGGCGCGCATCCGTCGCAGTAAAGCGTTTGCAGATGTGCTGCAATAGGCGTCGAAAAAGTCACCTGACGGGTTAACTGGCCTGAACCGTTAACCGTCACCAGAGGAGCCCTGAATGCCGAAAAAACTGCCGGTCAATAAAGAGGCCGCCACCGCAGCTGATATCGAGCGCTCTATTCAGGCCTTGAACAAAATGGCCGAACGTCTGTGGGGGGATGGACGTGAAGCCGAGGCCAAGGCGCTGCTCGATGCGCTTGATGCCTTGAACCGCGCACTCGACAGAATCCGCATTGGCGAGAGCCGCCGGGTGGTCACCCTGCATTAAATTCCGCATCAGTCGTCAGCCCTGCCAGCGCGGCAGGGCCCGACCTGTGCCTTATGGTTTGAGAATCAGCACCGGCTCACCCTTCTTGACGATGTAAGTCGCCAGTTCGGAACCTTTGTCCTGACCGACATTGCGCGCGATATGCGCCACGCCTTCCGGAATGAACAGCGAATCACCGGCCTTCAACGTGACCGGCGCCCGGCCCTCCAGTTGATACTCGAACGTGCCGCTGATCACATAAGCGACTTCCACGCCCGGATGGGCATGCCGGGGCGAGGTCACGCCCGGTTCGAAATCAACCCGTGCCTGAATCACTTCGCGCTCGGCCGCGCCGAGATCTTGGCGAACCAGATCGGTGCGGCTCAGCCCTTGCTGCCAGCTCTTGGGTTGCGCGTCGGCTGCGTGTGCGAAGCCGATCATCGAAGCGAAGATTACTGCGGTGGTCAGAAACAGTGGACGGTGCATGGCGTGCCTCTCAAAGGTCGTGTTGGGTGACCTCTACTGTGGGCGCGGCATGTAGAAAGGATGTGTCGCAAATCCTCGATTTGTTGTTTACGTGTGTCCTTGCACGGGATTGATACACGCTTATACAAAGGCCTCGTCGCCGGGGCGTTGCGCCAACAGCCAAGTCCTGAACGCCGCAATCTTGCGGGTATCGGCGGTTTCATGGGGTGTTACCAAATAGAAACCCAAGTCATCCTTCAACCGTAGATTAAAGGGCGCGACCAGCCGGCCTGCACGCAGGTCATCGTCGACATACGTCGAACGCCCGATGCACACACCCTGCCCGTGCACCGCCGCTTGCACGGCCATCATTGCCAGATCGAAGGTCAGGCGCGGGCGCTCGGCGAGTTGCGCACACTCACCGGCGGCGCTGAGCCAGTTGTTCCAGTCGCCGGCGGTCATGCCACTGACTTGCAACAACGTGTGCTCGAGCAAATCGGCCGGTGCGCTCAGGCTTTTCGACGCGTCGAGCAACGCCGGACTGCACACCGGAAAAATCTCATCGGACATCAGGAAATCGGCGCGCAAGCCTTTCCAGTCGCCACGCCCGTAACGAATCGCGGCATCGATGCCGCCCCGACGAAAATCGACCAGCTCGGTGGATGCGCTGATACGCACATCGATGGCGGGAAACGCCTGCTGAAATGACGGCAATCGCGGCAACAACCATTTGGAGGCGACCGACACCAAGGTATTGATGGTCAACACGCTGTTGTGGCGCGACTCCAATAACGTCTGCGTCGAATAGCGCAACTCCTGGAACGCTGTACGAATGCCAGGCAAGTACGCCTGGCCGTCTTCAGTCAGGGCCAGCCCATCCTTGAGCCGCAGAAACAGATTCACGCCCAACTCCTCTTCGAGACGGCGGATCTGATGGCTGATGGCGGTTTGCGTGACGTTCAGTTCTTCGGCAGCCTTGGTGAAACTCATATGCCGAGCGGCACACTCAAACGCTTTCAAGCCGTTGAGCGAGGGGAGTCTGGCGACCATGGCGAGTTCGGTACTCATGAGATTTTGTCATACGCTAACACCGCAAATGACCTTTGCGAAGACCTGTCCCTGCAAGGGATGCTGACACTTCCCCACCCACTGGAAGTGCCATGAAACTGTATTTCGCCCCGATGACCTGCTCGCTGGCGCCGCACATTGTGTTGCGCGAATCGGGCCTGCCCTTCGAGCTGATTCGCGTCAACAATCAGAGCAAACGCACGGCCGACGGACAAGACTTTCGCGACATCAACCCCAAGGGCTACGTCGCTGCGTTGCTCCTGGATAACGGCGAAGTGCTGACAGAAGGCCCGGCGATCCTGCAGTTCCTCGCCGATCAGGTCGCCGAAAGAGCACTGGCGCCGACACTCGGCAGTTGGCAGCGGACGCGCTTGCAAGAGGACCTGAACTTCATCAGCACGGAAATTCACGGTGGCTGTGCACCACTGTTCGATGCGCAAATGCCACAAGCGAGCAAAGTGATTTTTACGCAAAAACTGTTTAAACGCCTCGACTACCTGAACCGCAGGCTGGTGGATCAGGACTATTTGCTGGGCACATTCGGAGTCGCCGATGCCTACCTGTTTAGCGTGTTGACGTGGCTGCCAAGCTTCGATATCGACCTGCAGCACTGGCCGGCGCTGGCCGCCCACTCCCGTCGCATCGCCGCCCGCCCCAGCGTCGTTGCAGCCATAGCGGCAGAAGCGGCGACGCAGCCGGTTTGATCGCCCTCAACGCTTTCACTGCGGTGGCGGCTGATCATTTGTCCGTTAGCCCTGAATCTGTAAACTGGCGCGATTTACTCGCTCAAACAAGGGATCCGCATGGCTAACCAAGACATCACCTTTACCCCCGATCCGGACGCAGACTCGATTTCGTCGGACGTCACCACGTTCAACGGGATCATGATGTCCACGCAGATCCCGACCCGTGCCGACGGCAGTCTGGAACTGGGCGACATCACCCTGCAAAGCGAATGCACCCTGCAAGCGCTGAAGGTTGCGCTGGAACGCGCCGGCAGCTCGATGGACCGGGTGATGCACCTGACCATCTACCTGACCGACATGGCCGATCGCGCGGCATTCAACGAGGTTTACAAGCGCTACTTCGCCAAGCCATGGCCGGTGCGTGCGGCGGTAGGTGTGGCGTCGCTGGCGGTTGAAGGCATGCGTGTGGAAGTGACTGCGATGGCGGCCAAGGCCTGAGTTCCACGCCTTTCAAGTCATCAGCCGCCGATTCATAGACCCGAGCCAAGCCTCTAAAGGCTGGCTCGGGTCTTTTTCAGGATTGCTTCCGGGCTTCAAGTGGCCCTGTTGCGACAAGCGATAACTTTCCTTCCTTCACGCTGTATTTTTTTATTTGGCCGTCATCCTCAAGCTCAAAGTCGAAGTGGAAACTGGCGGTTATCGAACTGTTCGCGTCATTTCTCTGAAACTTAATTTTCCCCGCCTTGGCATAGATGATATGCGGGGTCATTGTGATGAGCCCTTGAACACTACTACCCTGCCCCCCTATGTCGTGTTCCCCATCGGGTAGCTCGTTATTGATAACGAATGACATTATTTCGAAAATGTCGTTTGCATGCTCTCTATGGTGCGCGATCAGGCTAAAGGTCTCGGCGGAACCGAAGTAGAAAGCTCTGCCTTCTTTGGTTGCCTGAAATACCGGCCCGCTAAGGTGCGGATGGACGGGGTCAATCACTGCTTTGTAGTAAATTTCCGGCGCGCGGCTCCTTCTGTTCAAATTATTTTTGTTGATGCCTAAATAACCAAAATAGTCTTTATCGTTCATAGCAACATGTCCTTTTCGTAATGAATGTTCGCCGAGTGATTTCATTACTATTTCGAACTTCCTTCTGCACAACAACTGACAGGTCTGACAGTTGCGCGAACCCGCGAAACGTGCAGAGCGCGATTTGCAGACCATCGGTACAGAGGTGCCGACATGTCGTTTCACGGGTAGAATGCGCGCCTAACCGTGACAGCCTGACTAAAAAAACTATGTCCTTGCCCAAGCATCACCTGGAATTGCTCAGCCCTGCCCGCGATGTGGCCATCGCCCGTGAGGCGATCCTGCACGGCGCTGATGCCGTGTACATCGGCGGCCCGAGCTTCGGCGCGCGCCACAACGCCTGCAACGAAGTCGGCGAAATCGCCGAACTGGTGGAGTTCGCCCGCAAGTATCACGCGCGCATCTTCACCACCATCAACACCATCCTGCACGACAACGAACTGGAACCGGCGCGCAAGCTGATCCATCAGTTGTACGACGCCGGGGTCGACGCGCTGATCGTTCAGGATCTGGGCGTGATGGAGCTGGACATTCCGCCGATCGAGCTGCACGCCTCAACCCAGACCGATATCCGTACGCTGGAGCGAGCGAAGTTCCTCGATCAGGCCGGTTTCTCGCAACTGGTCTTGGCCCGCGAGCTGAACCTGCAAGAAATCCGCGCAATCGCCGACGAAACCGACGCCGCCATCGAATTCTTCATCCATGGCGCGTTGTGCGTGGCCTTCTCCGGCCAGTGCAACATCTCCCACGCGCAGACCGGGCGCAGTGCCAACCGTGGCGACTGCTCGCAGGCGTGCCGCTTGCCGTACACCCTCAAAGATGAAAAGGGTGGCGTGATCGCCTACGAAAAACACCTGCTGTCGATGAAAGACAACAACCAGAGCGCCAACATCCGCGCCCTGGTTGAAGCCGGTGTGCGTTCGTTCAAGATCGAAGGTCGCTACAAAGACATGGGCTATGTGAAGAACATCACCGCCTATTACCGTCAGCGCCTCGACGACGTGCTCGAAGATCGCCCGGACCTGGCCCGCGCCTCCAGCGGCCGCACCGCGCACTTCTTCCTGCCCGATCCGGAAAAGACTTTCCACCGTGGCAGCACCGATTACTTCGTCACCGATCGCAAGATCGACATTGGCGCCTTCGACTCGCCGACCTTCACCGGTTTGCCAGTGGGCACCGTCGAGAAAGTCGGCAAACGCGACATGCAGGTCGTCACGCAAGAGCCGCTGTCCAACGGCGATGGCTTGAACGTGCTGGTCAAACGCGAAGTGGTCGGTTTCCGCGCCAACATCGCCGAAGCAAAAGGTGAATTCGAAGAAGACGGCGAGAAGCGCTACCGCTATCGCGTCGAGCCGAACGAAATGCCTGAAGGCCTGTACAAGCTGCGCCCGAACCACCCGCTGAATCGCAACCTCGATCACAACTGGCAACAGGCGCTGCAAAAAACTTCGTCCGAGCGTCGCGTGGCTTTGAGTTGGGTCGCGCGTTTGCGTGAAGAACAGCTGGAAGTGACCGCCACCAGTGAAGAAGGCATCAGCGCCAGTGTCACCCTCGCCGGTCCGTTCGGTGTGGCCAACAAGCCTGAGCAGGCGCTGGAGCAATTGCGTGATCTGCTCGGCCAGCTCGGCACCACGCAGTACCACGCCACCGACATCAAGCTGGATGCGCCACAGGCGTTCTTCATCCCGAACTCGCAGCTCAAGTCGCTGCGCCGTGAAGTGATCGAAGCCCTGACCGCCGCGCGTGTCGCCGCTCATCCGCGTGGTGGCCGTAAAGCCGAAACCAGCCCGCCGCCGGTGTACCCGGATTCACACCTGACCTTCCTCGCCAACGTCTACAACCAGAAGGCCCGCGATTTCTACCACCGTCACGGCGTGAAGCTGATCGACGCGGCGTATGAAGCGCACGAAGAGCCGGGCGAAGTGCCGGTGATGATCACCAAGCACTGCCTGCGCTTCTCCTTCAACCTGTGCCCGAAACAGGCGAAAGGCGTGACCGGCGTGCGCACCAAAGTCGCGCCGATGCAGTTGATCCACGGCGATGAAGTGCTGACGCTGAAGTTCGATTGCAAGCCGTGCGAAATGCACATCATCGGCAAGATGAAAGGCCACATCCTCAACCTGCCGCAACCGGGCAGCGTGGTCGGCCACATCAGCCCCGAAGACCTGATGAAAACCATTCCGCGCGCACCGCACTGAGTGGACGGCGTGCGCGGTGCTTCGGCGCCGCGCATGCCTGCCCTGCTCCGCTGGGACAAATCGCAGACATAAAAAAACGCCAACTTCTTGCGAAGTTGGCGTTTTTTTGAATATGGCAGGGGCGGCTGGATTCGAACCAACGCATGGCAGGATCAAAACCTGCTGCCTTACCGCTTGGCGACGCCCCTACTGCTCTGTCCAGCTACTTCGTTAGGTTCGCTGTGAGAACGGGGCGCAATTTACCAAGGTTTTTTGGCTTTGGGAAGCGCGAAGTGAAATATTTTTTGTTTTAAAACAGCGACTTATTATTTTGGCCTGAATCAGGCCCGTGGTGAGTCGGTTTCGTTGCCGTGTATCAGACTGTGTACGAACCCCACCGCGACACATCGACTTGCAACAAAGCCGTTCTTCGACACAGGCCAGATACGTCTCCGCGCTCAAATGCACTCAAGGTTTCAGGTGTTCATTCAGAACCCTTGGCCAAAGGCTCGCAAAGGAGACGTCACCATGAAGATGGCACTGCACACCCGCAAAACCGCGTTCGGTTTGTCGATTCTGGCTTTGTCGTTGTTCGGCGCTTTTGGCAGCGCTCAGGCGCAAACCGCAGAACCTTCCGCCGTCAGCTATTCCGCGCCCTCGCCTTTCGGCCCGCTCAAGCATGTGAAGGCCGGCGTGCTCGACGTCGCCTACGCCGAAACCGGCCCTGCCAATGGCCCGGTGGTGATCCTGCTGCACGGCTGGCCCTACGACATTCACAGCTACGACGAAGTCGCGCCGTTGCTCGCGGCCAAGGGTTATCGGGTGTTGATGCCGTATGCGCGCGGTTATGGCGATACGCAGTTCCTCTCCAAAGACACCCTGCGCAATGGCCAACCGGCGGCGCTGGCCAGTGACGTCATCGATTTCATGGACGCGCTGAAGATCAAGCAAGCGGTGCTCGGCGGTTATGACTGGGGCGCACGTTCGGCGGACATCGTTTCGGCGTTATGGCCAGAACGGGTGAAAGCTTTGGTTTCGGTCAGTGGCTATCTGATCGGCAATCAGGCCGCCGGGCAAAACCCGCTGCCGCCCAAGGCGGAATTGCAGTGGTGGTATCAGTTCTACTTCGCGACTGACCGTGGTCGCGCCGGGTATGAGAAGAACACTCATGATTTCGCCAAACTGATCTGGCAAACCGCTTCGCCGCAATGGAAATTCGACGACGCCACGTTCGATCGCAGCGCCAAGGCACTGGAGAACCCCGATCACGTCGACATCACCGTGTTCAACTACCGCTGGCGTCTGGGCCTGGTACAGGGCGAAGCGAAGTACGCCGCGCTGGAGCAGAAACTCGCCACCGCGCCGTCGATCAGCGTGCCGACCATCACCCTTGAAGGCGATGCCAACGGTGCGCCGCACCCGGCGCCAGAGGATTACGCCAAGCGCTTTACCGGCAAGTATCAGTTCCGTTTGATCAACGGCGGGATTGGCCACAACTTGCCGCAGGAGGATCCGCAGGCATTTGCCAAAGCCGTGATCGACGCCGATCACCTGTAGAAACAAACAAGCAGTCAGCCGCTCTGGCTGACTGCTTGATTATTTGAGGGTGGGATTGAGGCTTGAGGGATGCTCACGTTTTGCAGATTCCTTGCCTGAACGGGCGTCATCGCGAGCAGGCTCACTCCTACAGGGGGAACGCATTTCAAATGTAGGAGTGAGCCTGCTCGCGATCATGCCCGACCAAACACCCTCAATCCCGACTAACGTGCGCGATCACTCAGTTGGCACAACAAGATCCAGCGCCTTGTTCACCGCCAACTCCCCCAACATGACCACTTGCGCAATGCCCAGCAGCGTATGGCGGTTTGATCCCTCCAGCACCCCGGCAAAATTACCGAGCATCACCGTGGCAGACGCCAGGGAACCGCTGGCATTGCTCAGCAAGGACTCGGCGTCGGATTGCGGGTTAACCATGAACATCGTGCTGGGCGTATAGGGTGTGGCCATGATCGCGGCAGGCAACAGGTAATGGTCAAGCGCTCGCTCTGCCGCTTCGTGCAGCTTTCTTGAATTGGGCGATGCGTACGGGGACACCAGGTCTGTGACCGGTGGTTCGGGTGGCTGAGACATCAGCTGAAACTCCAGACAAGAACCGCTTCAGGTTCTTTGATAGAAGGCGTGAAGCGCCGCGATCGCGGACGCTTCCGTGCAAATGAGGGGGCACGCCCCCTCACCCATCTGCACCGCGACTAGTGCGGCAAGCGCTGGTTATCCAGAACTCGGCCGACCACCAGTTCACTGAGCATGATCACCTGTTGCAGGATCAGCATCTTTTTGCGCTGTGAAGGATCAATCGAATCGGCGAGTTCACGGGCCATGTCAGTGGCGGAGGACAAGGTTTCAGTGGCTTCGACGAGCAGGGTTTCGTTATCCACTGTGGGGTCGATGAGGTAGATCTTGCCGGTTTTGCGGGTGGGGATTGAAGTCTTCAGCGCGGAAGGATTGAGGTAGAAGTTGATCGCGCGGTCGGTGGCCTCTTTGATGTTTTGAGGTTCGAGCGCGGCGTCGTAGGGGATTGGATCGGTTTCTGGCGGGTTTGGCGTAATTTTGAACATGAAGGACTCTTTGTCTTGAAAGAATTGAAGAGCCGTCACTTTCGCTACCAAACGAAGGGTGGCGGCCACACGTGGGTTGGTAGACCGGTCAAGACAGAGTAAACCCCGGCGCCCCCGAAAGGGCCCCACGCATGACCACCATATCAAACCGAGTCCCGAAAAAGAGACCGCAATAAGGTGATGCAATACGGGCTGTCAAGAAACGGGCTACCAAACCCGATCACTGTTTTGCAGTGACAGGGAAACGATACAGCCCGCCTCAAGGCGCGTAAGCCGGCGGATTCTGGCGTACGCGTAGGCAACGGCGCAAGGTGTTGTAGCCGTTATGGCGTAACAGTGCGTGTAAGTTAAACGTGTGTGGGTGACGGTGTTTAAGAGTCCCTCACCCTAGCCCTCTCCCAGAGGGAGAGGGGACTGACCGGGGTGTTTGGTAGAGGTACGCCGACGTGAAATACCGAGTCGAACTCAGATGAGAAACGGCTTGGGTTATTTGACCAGCCGCTCTGCTTTGGAGGGTCTGTAGCCGAAATACGAGCTGTAACACTTGCTGAAATGGCTTGGCTGGCTCGATTTCCAGTCGCGCAGGAGTATTCAGTGCGCGCGATCTTTCAGAGAGGACTGTCAGCGTTCAGAGGACAAGCCGGCGTCTGGGCAACCGCTAGTGGCGAACTGCAAAGTCATCCTTGAGTACAAACTCCATTCCAATGCCCACGCCTTTGAGTACCTCGGTCACGCGGTCGATAAAGGTTTCACCTTGCTCGGGCAGCTCATAGAGACCATTGATGCGAATCTTCGGTTTTTTACCTTTCGCTGGCGGATAGCTTTCCAGCAGTTCGCCGCTCTCGATGAAGGCGATGTAGGTATTGATTTTCTCTTGAAGCAACAACAGGTGTTCACCCTGTTGCGCTTTGTCGCCCCATTCCAGGTGATCGGTGATGACGAGCACGACGTTATCTGGTTCCCACTCGGGTACTGCGATGATGTCGACGACTTTGGTTTCGGTGATGGACATGCCCGATCTCTCAGTGGAGATTGTCAGCTCCGTTTTCCCTAGATGTGTTTATTAGTCCGCTTTGAGCACGAATTCGAATCCTATGCCCACCTCCTTCAATGCCTCAGCAACGCGATCGATGAACAACTCGCCTTGCTCGGGTAACTCGTACTTGCCTTGGACACGAATGACAGGTGATTTTCCGAGTGCACCGGGTATCTCAATGTAGATTTCACCGCTTTCGATGAAAGCGATGTAGTTGTTGATTTTCTCTTGAAGCACCAACAGGTGCTCGCCTTGTTCAGCCTTATCGCCCCATTCCAAATGGTCAGCAATACCGAGGATGATCTTGTTGCTGTCCCATTTTGGGATACCCCACATGTCGATGGTTTTTGCGTCTGTTACTGACATTTCAGTTCCTTGATTCCGTTATTTTTGCGGCGGGCGCAGAATTTCTACTCGGGTTGGCGGGATTTGGGTGCCGCCGGGGAAGCCGGGTTTGCCCTTACCCATGATGCGTCCACCGCTCTGTTCGATTTCCGGGAATGCTCGCTTTTGATTGCGGGTCAGTGGTGCCGTTTCCGAGGCTTTGCATTCGACGCACGCGATATCGCCGTTTGCATCTCTGCCTATCATATCGAGGCGGGTCCGGGTGCCGCTCTCTGTTTTTATCGTTACTTGTTGGCCGGACTCTTCCATTTCTTCCGAAAAACCGCTGTACGACTCTTCTTCGAAGGCCGCCCCTGCTACCTTGTTCTTCTCTAGTTGCGTGCTGAGCACGATGTAGATGGGCTCAAGGCCTGCATCGTCGGGGAACCAGATGATCGCATCCTGAAACTCGGGAGGATGTGCTGGATTAGCCAAAAGCGTGTCCGACTTTTCTGTCGGCGGATATATCCATACGGGAGGTAATTGCGGCACGCCTTCAAGTGCTGGAATACCCAGCACACCATCTGGGTTTGCTGCTGGCGTCCAGGTAAGGCCAATGCCGTTACCTACGTCGGCTACGTATTTCTCGCCGTCCTTTTCCGCTTTGATGACAGGAACATTTTCCCAGTCCTTTTTGCCGCCCGTGTAGAAACCGTAAGCGCTGACGGAACCGTCCGGCAAGGTCTTCACGTTGACGCGGACGCGAGTGCGGCCCGTTTCGAGCGTGGCGTACTGGTCGGTTTTGTAGAAGGCACTGTCGGGTGCAAGGTTGGTATTAGGCATTAATAGCGCAACGGTGCCGACGGCGGCACCTGCTGCCAACGCACCTGCACTTTCGAGCAAGCCTAGCGCGAGGGAGCCACCCACTCGCTGAGCAATGGCGCTGCCGGTTGTGGAACCGCCGACCAGTTGAAGAGTTGTGCCTTCGGCGGTGATTGCCGCTCCTGTGGCCAGGACAGCCCACAAACCGTAGTCCGCCAGTTTCTCTACCGGGACGAATCCAGCTTGGTTTGTGTGGTTGATTTCGCCGTCGGGCAAGTTGCAGCTTTTGGCGAAGACGCATCCCAACGGTTCTGGTTTTACGTCTGGTGTCGCTGGAAGGTCTTTGTATTGCGCCCAGTGTTGGGCGTTGACGTCGACGGGTTCGACGCCGGTGTTGCGATAACCCTTTGGAGGGTTGGGGACGTAGCCACTCAATCCTTGATTCCTTGTCCTGATCCTTTGAACGAGGCGCAGGGTGACAGGTGGTGTTTGGGGTGGCAATCAGTGGCACTTTGACGCCATTTTCAATGGCTCGGCATGGCCCATCTGCAAACCGGCAGGACTCCCGCTTGCAACGACTGGGGCATATGGCGCGCTTCGGTGATGTATAAGGTCTTCAAGAGCCCCTCACCCTAGCCCTCTCCCAGAGGGAGAGGGAACTGACCAGGGTGTTTGGGGGAGGTACGCCGACGTGGGATTTCGAGGTGAATTCAGGTGGGTGACGGCTTGGGTTATTTGACCAGGCGTTTTTCTTTGGAAGGTCTGTAGCCGAAATATGAGCTGTAGCATTTGCTGAAATGGCTCGGCGAGACGAAGCCGCAAGCGACCAGCACTTCTACTTGTGACAGCTCGGTGTGCTGCAACAAACGCCGTGCTTCGGTGATGCGCAGTTCCAGGTAATAACGCTGCGGCGTGGTGCCCAGTTGTTCCTTGAACAAGCGCTCCAACTGGCGACGTGAGCGCCCCGCGTACACCGCCAGTTGCTCCAGCTCCAGCGGTTCCTCCAGATTGGCGTCCATCAGCTTCACCACTTCACGCAACGGCGCACTGACACAGATGTTCTCGTCTGGTTTGATGCGCCGGTAGCGCGATTCCTCGAAGGCGAGGATGTCCTCGATACCTTCGACCAACGCCTTGCCGTGCAGGCTTTTGATCCAGTCCAGCGCCATATGGAAAGCCCCGGACGGACTCGACGCCGTGAGCCGGTCGCGATCGATCACGTAGGGCTCACTGCTGACGTGGGTGGACTTGGCGATCTCGGTCAGTGCCGGACGGTGCTCCGGGTGGATTGCGCAGCGGTAGCCATCGAGCAGCCCGGCCCGGCCGAGAAACCACGAACCGTTCCACAACCCGGCGAGAGAGATGCCGCGCTCCGCTGCGGATCTGAGCAAGCCGATAAATTCATCACTCGCGCGCAGTTCGGTGCGATAACCGCCACACACCACTAGCAGATCCAGCTGCAGAAGCGCGGCCGAATCCAGACGTGCATCGGGGCGGATCACCAGCCCCAGATCACTAATGACTTCGCCGTCGCCCAAGCCAAACGTGCGCGACGAAAACAACCCCGGGCGCAGCAGATTAGTGGTGACAACCGTATCCAGCGCCTGGGTAAACGCCGGCAATGAAAAATGTTCCAGCAGCAAAAAACCGGTGCGGGTCATGCGCGCGTCATCCGCGCCTTGCTCATTCAGATAGCGGAGGTTTTTCCCCTTCATGCCTCCGCTGAATTGGCGTCGTTCGATCAAGTTCGGGTCCATCGGTCATGTTGTTGTGCGCCGATAGTTGGCTTGATCCGCCAAAGAGTCAATCACGCCTGTGGTTGATGGCTGGTGACGCAGTGAATTCCACCGCCACCGGCGGCGATTGCATCAATGTTGAGCTGGACGATTTCGCGATCCGGATACAGTTGCGACAACAGATCGAAAGCCTTTTTGTCTGCCGCTTTATCGCCGAACTCCGGGGCGATGATCGCGCCGTTGATGACGAAGTAATTGATGTAACCGGCAGCAAAGTCCGGGTTGTTCTGGTTGAACTTGCTTTTGCGCGGATTCAGCGGCGGCGACATCGTGTGGATCTGCAATTTGCGACCGTCGGCATCGGTGGCGTTCTTGAGGATTTCCAGGTGCGCCAGGGTGACCTTGTGATCGTAGGATTCAGGGTCGGTGTCGAGGTTGGCAATCACCACGCCGGGCTTGATGAAACGCGCGTAGAAATCGACGTGAGCGTCGGTGATGTCCTTGCCCTTGATGCCCGGCAGCCAAATGATTTTGCGCAGGCCCAGACGCTCCTTCAGTTCAGCTTCGACATCGGCCTTGCTCCAGTCCGGATTGCGGTTGCGGTTGATCCAGCTGCTCTCGGTCATGATCCCGGTGCCGTGACCGTCGACCTCGATGCCACCGCCCTCGCCCACCAGATCGGTGCGGATGTAGGTGGCTTGTGCGTCGTCGGCGACCAGTGCGGCGATCTTCGAGTCTTTACCGTGCTGCTGTTTGCCACCCCAACCGTTGAAGTTGAAGTCCACCGCGCCCAGGCCACCCTTGTCGTCGATGACGAAGTTGGCGCCGATGTCGCGCATCCAGATGTCATCCAGCCCGGCAGTGACGTAAGTGATATTGCGCGTACCGCAAAATTCTTCGGCGATGCTGCGCTCGTTCTTGCGGCAGAACACGGTGACCGGTTCAAACCGGGCGATGGCGCGGGCGATACGACCGAGCGCTTCCTGGACGTCTTCGGTGAAGTCTTCCCAGATCGCGTCCTGCGCGCCGAAAGCGATGTAGGCGCGCTCATGTTTATCGCCTTCGTCGGGCATGAACCAGCGGCCTTGCGCGGCGGCGAGGACTTTGCCCGGCGACAGGCCGAGGCCCATGAATGCCGCGCCGACACCGGCGGCGACCGTGACTTGTTTGATGAACTCGCGACGAGTCGACATGTTGCTTTTCCTGTAGAAAAAGGCCGGCGCAACACGCCGGCCATGGATCATTTGCCAGTGGCAGTCTTGAATTTGGTCCAGGTGCGCATACGCGCGCGCATGTCCGGTTGGGGAATGTCCTTGCCCGGAATCAAACGAGCATAGGTCGCTTCGTCGAGGTAGATATCCGGGTTGTCACGCATACTTGCATCGACGTTCGCCCGCGCCTTGGCGTTGGAAGTCGGGTAGCCGGTGAAATTGCTGATCGCTGCCATGTTCTCGGGGCGCATGACAAAGTTGATGAACGCGTAGGCGTATTCCGGGTGTTTGGCGTCGACCGGAATGGCCATGGTGTCCATCCACACCGTCGTGCCTTCGCGCGGCACGCGATACTGGAAGCGCGTGTGTTTGCCGGCACTGTCCGAGGTGCGTTGCGCCTGGGTCATGTCACCGCTGTAACCCAGCGACAGGCACAGATTGCCGTTGACCAGATCGGTCACCGGTTGCGACTGGAATTTGCGGATGTACGGGCGCAACTTCATCAGCAACTCGCTGGCCGCTGCCAGATCTTCGGCTTTGCCGCTGCGCGGATCGCGACCGAGGTAGTTGAGCACTACCGCCAATGCCTCATCCGGCGAATCGATCATCGAAATCCCGCAATCGGCAAACTTCGCCGCCAGCTCAGGCTTGAACAGCATGTCGAGGCTGTTGACCGGTGCGTCCGCCATGCGCTGTTTGATCTGCTCTTCGTTGTAGGTCAGGCCAATGGTGCCCCAGGTGTAGGGCACCGTGGCCTTGCTGGAATGCTCGTAATGGCCGCGCAGTTTCTGCAAACCGGGTTCGATATCAGCCAATTCCGTCAGCTTCGTTTGATCCAGCGGCATCAGGCTGCCGGCACGCATCAAGCGCTCGGCGACGGTGTCGCCGGGGAAGATCAGGTCGTAACCGCTGCCGCCGGAGAGCATCTTGGCTTCGAGGGTCTCGCTGCCGTCCATGACGTCATAAATCACCTTGATCCCGGTTTCGGCGGTGAAGCGGCTCAGCGTGTCTTCAGCAAAATAATCGGCCCAGTTGTACAGCCGCAGGGTTTTGTCTTCGGCGTGCAGCGACGGTATCAAGCAGATCAGCGCCAGGCCGATCGCGCCGCGCAAGCGTTTGTGGTGGATAGCCATGTCAAACCCCTTGAGTGTTCCAGCGTGCATGGAGGTGGCGACCGTCCTGACTGAGCAGCGGCCCATACATGTCCGGACGACGATCGCGATAGATGCCCCAGCTCAAACGCTCTTCGCGCATGGCGGCCAGATCGACGCTGTGCAGCAGCACACCGGTACTGTCGCGGTCAGCGCTGGCGAGCAATTGGCCCTTGTGATCGCTGATGAACGACGAGCCGTAGAAGCTCATTTGCAGGTTCGAATCGGTGGTCGCGGTTTCTCGACCAACGCGGTTCGACGCCACCACCGGCAGCAAATTGGCCGCCGCATGGCCGCGCATGGTCATCTGCCAATGGTCGCGGGAATCCAGCGCCGCGCAGCCCGGTTCCGAGCCGATCGCCGTTGGATACAGCAATACCTCAGCACCCATCAACGCCAGGCAACGCGCGGTTTCCGGGAACCACTGATCCCAGCAGATGCCGACGCCGAGGCGCCCGAACGCGGTGTCCCAGACTTTGAAACCGGTGTCGCCGGGGCTGAAATATTCCTTCTCCTGATAGCCGATGGCATTGGGGATATGGGTCTTGCGATACACACCCAACAGGCGCCCGTCAGCATCGGCCACGCTCAGCGAATTGAAGTAAGCGTTGCCGGCCTTTTCGAACCAGCTCAGCGGCAACACCACGCCCAACTCGCGGGCCAGTGCGGCGAAGCGAACGAGCACGCGGCTGTCACGGTATTCCTCGGCCAGGGCCATGTGTTTATGGCTTTGTTCGATGCAGAAGTACGGTGTGGCGAACAGCTCCTGCAACAGGATCACTTGCGCGCCCTGCTTCGCGGCGTCGCGGACGAGCTGCTCGGCGCGATCAAGGTTTCCCGGTAAATCCCAAGTGCACGGTATCTGGGTGGTGGCGATGGTCAGAATGCTCATGCGTTCAACCTCTCAACGGCCAGGCCGGCTGCTGTTGCGTGATGCAATGCACCCCGCCGCCACCATGGGCCAGATGATTGATCCTTACCGGCACCACTTCGCGGCCGGGGAAGGCTTGCTCCAGCACTTTGGAGGCGACGTTGTCAGCCTCGATGCCATACGCCGGCATGATGATCGCGCCGTTGGCGATGTAGAAATTGGTGTAGGACGCACAGAACACTTCGGCTTCGGTGTCGACCGCATCGGTGGCTTCGAACAGTTCGATCAGCTCGAATTTGCGCCCCTGCGCATCGGTGGCGAGTTCCAACGCACGACGGTTTTCCCGCGCCACTTCGGCGTACACCGAAGACTGGTCGTGAGTGGCGTCAACCAGCAGCACACCCGGACGGGCAAAGGCGCAGACGCCATCGACGTGGCCGTCAGTCATGTCGCCGGTGACGTAATCCGGATCGCCCGGCAGCCAAATGGTTTTCTTCACGCCGAGCAAACGGCTGAAGATCGCTTCCATCTCGGCTTTGCCAATGCCGGGGTTGCGATTGGGGTTGAGCAGCACCGATTCGGTGGTGATCAGCGTGCCTTCACCGTCGACATGAATCGCCCCGCCTTCGTTGCTCAGTGGCGTGCCGAAGCATTCCAGGCCAAGGTGATTGAGTGCGCGGCGCGCCAGGCTTTCGTCCAGATCATGCGCCGACTTGCCGCCCCAGGCGTTGAAACGCCAGCTGACACCGGCCAGCCCTTGCTGCGGATGGCAGACAAACGTCGGGCCGGAATCGCGGCACCAACTGTCATTCACGTCCAGCGGGATCAATTCAATGTTCGGGCCGCACAAGGCTTTGGCGCTGGCGATGGCCGACGGGTCGATCACCAGTTTCACCGGTTCGAAACGGGCGATGGCGTTGGCGACGCGCGCAAAATCTTCCTGCACCTGCGCCAGGGTCACGCGCCAACCGGATTCCCACAACGTCTGGTTGTGCGGCCAGACCATCCACGTCGCGGCATGGGTCACCCACTCTGCCGGCATCATCCAGGCGCTGTTTTTATTGTCGTTGTGCTGCATGATAAGCCTCGCTAGTTAAGCCAATGTGTTCACGCCGCCAATGCTACGGACGCGCAAACAGGCAAACAAACGATGGATTTAGCGCACAACTGATTAGAGGAGCTTATCGATATGCTCAAGCACTGGCCGCCGCTCAGTTCCCTGCGTGGCTTCGAAGCCGCCGCCCGGCTCGGTAGTTTTCACAAGGCCGCCGAAGAGCTGAGCCTCACCCAATCGGCGATCAGTCAGCAGATTCGCAGCCTTGAGGCGTACCTGGAACAGCCGCTGTTTTTCCGCAGCGGTCGCAGCGTGGCATTGACCGATGCCGGCCACGACTTGCTCAGCACCACGCAAGCGATGCTGCAGCAATTGGCGGTGGGGATTCGGCGCTTGGGCCAGTATCAGAAACCCAATCAACTGGTGCTCAACACCACACCGGCATTCGCTCGGCATTGGCTGTTGCCGCGTTTGGCGGATTTTCGCGCGCAGCATCCCGAGGTAGACCTGTGGATTTACAGCACCGATGAAGTGCCGGACATGGCCACGCAGACCATCGACATCGCTGTGCGCGACGACATCAGCTCGCAGGCCGAATGCAGTTTCAAAGTGCTGCACGCCGACCGGCTATTTCCAGCCTGTCACCCGAGGGTTTTAGCGTTGCCGGCAGCACAACGCACCACGTTGCATGGCGAGCGGGAAATGGACTGGAGTCATTGGGCGGTCGAGGCCGGGATCGACGTCGGCCAGCAGGATCAGGGGCTGAATTTTTCCGATCCGGGATTGCTGCTCGACGCCGCATGTTCGGGGCTGGGCATCGCGCTGGTCAGCCAATTGCTAAGCCGTCAGGCGCGCGCTGACGGCTTATTGCAACCCTTGGTCGAGAACACCATTCGCGGGCCGAACTGGGCTCTGCTGACCCACCGCGACAGTGAGCATGATCCGCTGGCGAAAAGCTTTATCGCCTGGTTATCAGCCCACCTGAGCCCAGTTCAGACCACCGAGAACACACCAGCTCCCATTCTTCCTTCCAGACGGCCATGAAGCACATAGTGCTGATAGCCACTTTTCAATTGTCCGGTGGAAACGGCGTGCCTGACATCGTCGTTTAGCTGGAGATACTGGGCTTCATCGAAACGTTCAGCACTGACTTCACCCGCACGCCCCAGCAGTTCGCTGTCCACAGCAAGCCCTAGGCTACTGAGATTCTCGAAATCAAGAATGCGATTAACCGCGTGGCGCTCCAGCACGCCTTGGTTGGGGTACATCGAGTAGATATGCAGGCCTTTTTTCGCGCAGCGATTGCACATGTCGACGCAGTTTTGCTGCGTCGATTTGCGACGTGTCAGTTCAGCAAGCGGCATGTCGAGGTACTTGCCGACCTGATATTCGGTCTGATTGAAGATCGTGCAGCACAGCACCGTATTACCATCGCAGTCGATCACCAGCCAGTCATCCTTGAGCGAGCAAGCTTGCTCGGGGTAATGCTGGATAACGTTGACCAGATCGTCGTACGGCGGCAGTGCCAGGCGTTTCAGGGTTTCCAGATCGGTAGGCGTGACAGACGGGTCTCGCTCGACAATGGCCAGAGTTTTCTCCAGCGGCATCATCACCGAATAGCCGGTGGTGAAGATGAAGCCCAGGCGCTCACTGAACTCGCGCATCAGTGCTTCTTCTTCGATGTTATCCAGATAGCGGTGATAGTAAACGTCGACCCGGGTACTCAAACGCAATCGCTGTTTGATCTCATGCAGGGCAAGCATGTTCTGCTTTACGACTTCGATATCGCCGCCGACATGACCCTTTTTGTAGGTCTCCTGATTAAAACCCGACAGCGATATGCGGAAGTAACTCGGTTCGGCCAACAAGGCCTTTTCCATGTTCTTGGCCAGATTCAGGTTGGTGCTGATGCCGCTTTCCATGCCGGCAGCATTGATGATCTCGATGAATTCGCCAATTTTGGGATGAACCAGTGGCTCGGTCCAGTTGTAGAGGAAGATGGTATCAACGCCCTCGGTCCCGGCCTTTTCGACAATCTGCCTGAACATGTCGAGTTGCATGGCTTTTTTGAAGTTGAGATTTTCCGAGTTGCCCATCGGGCAAGAGGGACAGCTCAGATTGCATGCACCGACGATATCGATGTACATATTCATGCGGGTGAAGCTCCTTGAGTTGAAAGCCATGCATCTCATCGCTACAGGCTTTCAGGTCGCCGAATGTGTTGGTTTTTTGACGGCATTGGCACAGCGGCTAGCAATAAGCGCACCAAAATGCCGTCACGCCATCAACGCCACCACCCAATCGATGAACACTCGCAGTTTCAGGCTGACATGCCGGTTCGGCGGATAAGCCACATAGAGCGGCATCGGTTCGAGTTGCCAGTCCTCGAACAGCGGCACCAGTTCGCCGCGTGCCTCGTGTTCGGCAGACATGTATTTGGGCAGCCACAGCACGCCCAGGCCCGCCAGACCTGCCGCGAGGTAGGCATTACCATCATCGACCGCGAGCACGTGGCGGCCTTTGATTTGCAGGTTTTCACTGGCATTGTGCAACGCATACGGCACTGGTTTGCCGGTGCGTGCCCAGAGGAAACCGACTACGCGATGATGGCTGTCTTCCAGCTCCCGTGGATGCGCAGGTGTGCCCGCCCGCGCCAGGTATTGCGGCGCGGCAAACACGCCCAACTGCAGGTCGGCGACCTTGCGCGCCATCAGCGACAAGTCCATAAGTTCGCCACCGCGCACCACGCAATCAACATTCTCATCAATGATGTCGACGATGCGGTCGCTGACGCCCATGTCGATCTGGATATCCGGATAACGCGCGTGAAACTCAGGCAGGGCCGGCACCAGAATCAACCGTGCCAGCGGACTCGGGACGTCCACGCGCAGTCGGCCCTTGGGCATCGCCGCCGCGCCGGGCAGGCTGGTTTCGGCGTCGTCCATATCCGCCAGTAACTTGATCACCCGCTCGTAATAAACCGCGCCATCGGCGGTGACGTTGACCTTGCGCGTGGTGCGGTTGAGCAGTTTGACCCGCAGCCGTGCCTCCAACTGTTGAACCAGTTGCGTCACGGTGGTTTTGCTCATGTGCAGGGTTTCTGCCGCTTTGGTGAAACTCCCCGCCTCGACCACCCGGGCAAAGGCTTGCATTGCGTCAAAACGGTCCAAGGTGCGCCCTCGATTGTTTGGATTTCACAAACAGTGAACGCCAAGCTTGCGCGTTTATCGCCTGTCTGCAAATACCTACAGTGGCTCCATCAACTCAAATGAAGGAGACACTCCCATGACTCAGCGCGATGTTGTTTTCCCACCCGCACGCCGCACCCTCTATGAGCGGCATCGATACTCGCCAGCCATTCGCTCCAACGGTTTTCTGTTTGTCTCGGGACAGGTCGGCAGCACCGAGGACGGCACGCCCGAGCCGGACCTGAAAAACCAGGTGCGTCAGGCTTTCACTAACCTCAATGCAATCCTTGAGGAGGCCGGTGGCAGCTTCGATGACGTGGTCGATGTCACCGTGTTTATCGTTGACCCCCAGTCGAAATTCGAGACGATCTGGGATGTGGTGCTGACCGAGTTCTGGGGCGAGGCGCCGCATCCGACGGTAACGGCTGTTGGTGTGACGTGGCTGTATGGGTTTGATTTCGAGATCAAGGTCATTGCCAGACTGCCCGAAGCAGTCTGATCGTCAGATCGATTTGCAGCAGGGGTCGGCAGTCTTCAGACTGGCGGCCCTTTAGATTTTTCCGACATCCATCATGTCAGTTTCATTGCTCAAACCTGCCCTCCCCGGCATCGCCCTGCGTCGTTGGCGCTTGTTGCATCGCGTCAAGCAAAGCCATGCCGCGCAGATGTTCAACGTCACCCAATCGACTATTTCCCGTTGGGAAAGTGGCGTGCTGGCGCTGGATCCGGCTGCGCATCTACAGCTTGAGCAATTGCTGGCCGCGCGTCTCGACACGGCAGCCGATCAGGCTCTCGCCCGTCTGGTGCGCGAAAGCACGCGACCGGTGCATCTGGTCTGTGACCTCACCCACCGCTTGCTGGCCTGCTCCCCGGCCCGTGCCGCGCAGTTCGCCAGCCCGTTGAGCCAATTGCTCGGGCAATCGTTGTGGCGTTTCGTGACGCCGGAAATCGCCAGCAACGAACTCGCACTCGACGCCCTCGGCTGGCGCGAACTGCAGGCGCCACCGGCGCTGGAATTTGTCACCGGCAACAACGACTCCGACCTCGTGCCAATCCGCCAGAGCCTGTGCCGCTGGACCCGCATTCCGTTGTCCGACGGCACGGCGGCGCGGCTGGTCGAGACGCTTTGAACGCATATTTTATGCGTGGACGCTCAACCCCACCGGCTCTAGGCTTGCCTCTCGGCACCACAACCGGGCAAGTTCATGGACCTCGAAAAAATCAGCGGACGCCTTGAATTTCTGCGTGAAGCGGAAAAACTCAAGGACGTTCTCCGAAGCGCACACACCTCAAGCGGCCGCACCGAAAGCACCGCCGAACACAGCTGGCGCCTGTGCCTGATGGCGATGGTTTTCGCCGATGAACTGGTCGGACTCGACCTGCTGAAAGTGCTCAAGATGTGCGTGATTCACGACTTGGGCGAAGCGATCAACGGCGACATCCCGGCAGTCGATCAGGCCGCGTTCCCCGACAAGGCTGAGCAGGAGCGTAATGACCTTCTGCTGCTCACCCGCTCGCTTGATGAGGCGCTGAGAAACGAGATTCTTGCGTTGTGGGACGACTACGAATATGCCCGGTCTGCCGAAGCCAAAGCGGTCAAGGCACTGGATAAGCTGGAAACCCTGTTGCAACACACTCAGGGCCAGAACCCGGCGGACTTCGACTACCGCTTCAATCTGACCTACGGCAAAAAGCACACCAGTGCCGCACCGGTTTTCGCTGCACTGCGCGCCCTCATCGATCAGGACACTCAGGCAAGAATTCAACAAGCGAAGTGAACTCGTCGCGTCCGGCATCGCCCGCGCCCCGGCGAACAATACGATCAACGCTCGCCTTCAAGGGTTGGCCGGCTTACAAATCCACATCTGTTGATGCTGGTCTTTGATGCCTTGAGTGCGTATAACCTCGCCGTTTCGTCTACCCTGAGTTTGCGCCTCACGTCGCCACTTCAGCCCTTTTGACGCTCACGAAACGGAGATTCCCATGCTCAAACGAACCCTGGCACTGACCGCCGGCCTGGCGCTGTCCTTTTCTGCCCTTGTGACCCACGCCGCCGACGTTTTGCGCGTCAGCGCGATTCCCGATGAAGCGCCGACCGAACTGCTGCGCAAATTCGAGCCGCTGGGTGCCTATCTGGAGCAGCAACTGGGCATGAAGGTGCAGTTCGTGCCGGTGGCCGATTACCCGGCAGTGGTTGAAGCCCTCGCGACTGATCGCCTCGACATGGCCTGGCTCGGTGGTTTCACTTTTGTGCAGGCGCGTTTGAAGACTGATGCAACGACGCCGGTGATTCCGCTGGTACAACGCGAACAGGATGCGCAGTTCACCAGCAAATTCATCACCGCTGACCCGAATGTTCACAGCCTCGCCGACCTGAAAGGCAAGACCTTCGCTTTCGGTTCGGTGTCGTCGACTTCCGGCAGCCTGATGCCGCGTTACTTCATGCTGAAAAACGACAACATCAAGCCTGAAGCGTATTTCAGCCGTGTCGCCTACTCCGGCGCGCACGATGCCACCGTAGCCTGGGTGCAGGCCGGCAAGGTCGACGCCGGTGTACTGAACGCCAGCGTCTGGCAAAAACTGGTGGATGCCGGCAAGGTCGACACCAACAAGGTCAAAGTCTTCGCCACCACCCCGACCTACTTCGATTACAACTGGACCGTGCGCGGCACCCTCGACCCGGCACTGGCGGCGAAAATCAAGAAAGCCTTCCTCGATCTGGACCCGGCCAACCCGGAGCAGAAAAAGATTCTTGATCTGCAGGCCGCCAGCCGTTTCATCGACACCAAGCCCGAGAACTACAAGGGTATCGAGGAAGCCGCCCGCGCCGCCGAATTGCTGAAATGACCCTGAGCCTCAACCAGGGCCGCCTGCGCCACGCCAATGGAGTCGACGCCCTGCGCGGTGTCGATTTGCAGATTGGCGTTGGCGAACAGGTCGCCATCATTGGCCCGTCCGGGGCCGGAAAATCGAGTTTGCTCAACCTGCTGGCCACCGCGTTGCGGCCCAGCAGCGGTGAAATTGAAGTGTTGGGTGAACGCGCCTGGCACTTGTCCGCCCGCCAACGCCAACGCCTGCGTGCGCGAATCGGTCTGGTGCATCAGGCACCGCCGTTGCCCCCACGTCAGCGTGTGGTGACGGCGGTACTGGCCGGCAAGCTCGGCCAGTGGAGCCTGGGCAAAAGTCTTTTGAATTTGTTGCATCCGCTGGATGTGGCCGGTGCACGCGCGGCGTTGGCGCGGCTGGATCTGGGCGACAAATTGTTCGCCCATTGTCAGCAACTGTCTGGCGGTCAGCTGCAACGTGTCGGCATCGCTCGCGTGTTGTATCAGGCGCCGGAAATCCTCTTGGCCGACGAACCGGTGTCAGCCATGGATCCGGTGATGGCCGGGCACACGCTGTCGATCCTATCGCGGCACGCCCGCGAACATAACGTCACGCTGGTGGCGAGCCTGCATGCGGTGGATCTGGCGCTGTCGCACTTCCCGCGAATCATCGGTCTGCGCGACGGGCAGATTCTGTTCGACAGCGCCTCTGATCAAGTCAGCCACGAGATGCTCGACGCGCTGTACGCCAACGAAAAACTGCAATCGCCGACCGCTGCGGTGGCGCCTTTGACTGTGCAGATTCCACGATGCTGAAAGCCGATTCACGCGATCCCGCGGCGTGGCCACGGCTGCTGCTGACGTTGCTGGCGATTGCCTTGCTGTGGCCGGGCGTCCAGCTCAGCGAACTGAATCTGGGTGTACTGCTGCCCGACAGCCAGAATGAGATGGGCCGTTTTGTTGCGCAGTTCTGGCCACCGGCGCACGACCAAGCATTTCTGCAGTTACTGCTCAAAGCCACCCTGCAGACCCTGGCCATCGCCACTGCTGGCATGGCATTGGCGTTGGTGTTGGCGATACCGGCAGGCCTGATCGCCAGCCGCGCGCTGTCGCTGTCCGCCGCTTCACGCGGTGGAGTGCCAAGCCGACTGGGGCGTCTGTTGCGCTGGCCGGTGCGCGGACTGTTGATTTTCCTGCGCAGCGTGCCGGAAATCGTCTGGGCGCTGCTGTTTGTGCGCGCCGTAGGGTTGGGGCCGGCAGCCGGTGTGCTGGCCATCGCCATCACCTACAGCGGCATGCTCGGCAAGGTCTACGCGGAGATTTTCGAATCCACCGACCAGCGCCCGGCGCACGCGTTGTTGCAGGCCGGTAGCGGCCGACTGGCGGCATTTGCTTACGGCACGTTACCCAATGTCGCGTCGGAACTGCTTTCCTACACGGTCTATCGCTGGGAATGCGCGATCCGTGCGTCAGTGGTGATGGGCTTTGTCGGCGCCGGAGGTTTGGGTCAGCAGATCGACCTGTCGATCCGCATGTTCGCCGGCGGTGAAGTCGCCAGTATTCTGCTGTGCTTTCTGATTCTGGTGCTGGCCGCCGATCAACTCAGCCGCTTGTTGCGCTGGAGGCTGACATGAATCGCCTGATCAACCTGCTGCTGATCGCCGGCATCGCGCTGGCAGTGATTGCCTCGTTCGCTTATCTGGGGCTGGATCTCGGTGAACTGGGCAGCGCCACCAGTCTCAAGCAGATGGGCGCGTATGTGCAGCGTTTTCTCAGCCCGGATTTGAGTGCGGATTACCTCAAGGCAATCTTCCATGGTTCGCTGGAAACATTGGCCATGTCGGCCCTCGGCACGCTACTCGCGGCGGTGTTCGGCATCGTTCTCGCCCTGCCCGCCGCCGGGCGCTTTGGCTGGCCGCTGCAAAGTGCCTCGCGCCTGTTGCTCAATGCCTTGCGGGCGATTCCGGAACTGGTCTGGGCCGCACTGATGGTGCTTGCCGCCGGCCTCGGCCCGAACGCCGGCACCCTCGCCCTCGCCCTGCACACCACCGGCGTGCTCGGCCGCTTGTTCGCCGAGGCACTGGAAAATACGCCGCCGCAACCGGCCGAAGCCATTCGTTTGCAGGGTGGCAATCCGATTCTTGCGTTCTGCTACGGCACACTGCCGAACCTTGCGCCGCAGTTGCTTGCGTACATTCTGTATCGCTGGGAAAACAACATCCGCATGGCCAGCGTACTGGGTTTTGTCGGCGCCGGCGGGCTTGGGCAGATGCTCTATGTGAGCCTCAGCCTGTTTCAGGAAGCGCAAGCGAGCACGGTGATTCTGGCGATGCTGGTGCTGGTGTTTGTGGTCGACTGGCTGAGTGCGTGGAGTCGTCAGCGTTGGGTCAAGGCGTGAGTATGAATGATAACCGGCGCCTTATTCGGCGCCGGCCTGACGAGACTTCAGTCAGATCTCGATGGTTTTCACCTCGGGGTTATACATTGCCCCGATAATTTCCCGTGCGCCTGCCAGTGGAGACTCTTTGGTAATACTGACGATCGCGCCAATCGACGAACTGATCAACTCACTATTGCCGCTGGCAATACCTTTATCCAACGCCTCAAAGAATCCGCTTATGGTCGTGGCTCTCTCCTTGAACATCCCCGAGAGATACTGCTCCAGCACTTTGCGTTGACCCTCGATTCTGGCCAATTGCGTTTCTTTATAGGCATTGATTTCCGTTCGTTTGGTTTCTTCGACCTCGGAAATTTTCTTGTACTCGGACCAGGCCGACACGAGCATTTTAAAAGACTCGCCGGCGGTATCAGCCGGATTGACGGGGAGCTTTCCTACCAGGCCTGCAATTTCATTTTTCATGGTCTTAGTCCAGGGTCAGAATGCCGGAGAGTGTGCGCTTGATGTCTTTAGTGGCGCCGCCGTCATCGGCAATGATCGCTACATCCAGGACCTTCTTGAGCCCTACTCCCAAGGCCAGCATTTGTTCGAATGCGACGGGGTCATTATCGTTATCGACTTTGACCTGCTCGAAACGTACGACTAACTCATTGATGGTGTTGGTGATTTCCTTGGCATTGGAGCGAACGCCTTTGAGTGTGGTCTTGACCACCTCCATATTGGCAATCGCCGTGGCAACCTCCGCGTCATACTGGTGTGCCTTGGTCAGTGCTTCTTCCGCCTTGCTGGCCATCATGAAACCGCCAATGGCCAGCGCCGGACCCAGCACAATCCCCCCCAACGCCAACATACCGCCTGCCATGCCAAAACCGCCTGCACTGAGAGCCCCACCGCCAAGCCAGGCCAACGTGGCATTGGTGGCCGCAACGCCTGAAAGTCCGGAAATCGCGGCCCCGGTGGAGGCGCTCGCCAGAGCACCGACCGAACCGTAGGCACCGATCGCGGCCAATGCGCCACCGCCGATACCGGAAGCAAGACCCTTTTCAATTTCCAAAGAGTTGAGTACGAGCTTTTCGTAATCCTTGAGTTCTTCGATCGTCAGGTCTTCGTTAAACCCTTTCAGCGTGCTTTTGGCGTTCTTTTGTTTCTTGATCGCTTCGACCAGGTATTTGATCTGGTGGGTAAACGTGTGAACCTTCAACTCACCCAGCGCTTCCAACTCGCCTTGAGTCTCTTTGCGAGACTTGTCGAGGCTTTTGGAAGCCTTGTTGTATTGGGCCTCGGCCTCTTCGCCAATCTCCTTGGCTTTATCGAAGTTGCCCGATGCCTGAACCCCCTTCACGACGCCTGTAGCCGCCAGTGCAGCCGCTGCACCCCACAAAATAAACGGTAATGGCATTTCAGATCCCTCTCGATTAATTAGCGACAACAATCAAATTCTGCTGCTGCATTTCCTTACAGGCGTGAGCGTTTGCAGCATGGTAGTCCTCAAGGCGCATCGTCCCCGCCAGATGCTGATCGTAGAAATCATCAATCCGGCAGATCAGCGGCCTCGTATCGTAAATACGGCACAGGTGGGTGCTTTCTTCGAAATTGACGCACACACCATCTCCCCTGTCCAAAGAGGCATAGAGGGGTGATTTATCAAGGTTTCTGCAGCACAGACCGCACTTAGTGCAAGGAAACATGATGACTTTTGAGTAGCGATCCTTTGCTCATCCTTCACTTCCTGTGTTCGTCATTGGCACATGGCCGGGGAGAAGTGAGGTGAAAGATAGCTCAGTGCCATCATTGCGTCTATCTTCACCGCAAACTTCTCAGCCGCCTCAGACGTAAAGGTCTGCGGGTGGATATCTGGCAAAAGCTGATTATGCTTCAGGAAACCTTGCAGCCATGCGAGGCGGTCAGACTGTGCAAGTTTCACGCGAAAGCAATGGCGGTATTTGCCACAAGGCCAGAGTGCGATAAGCAGTAACGGGGGACTCCGGCCTTCAACAATAAGCACGACGGAGAACACCCATGGCCACAATCGACACAGCATCCACCGGCAGTCCACCGCGCAGCGGCGGCATCACCAAAGAGGAGCGCAAGGTCATCTTCGCTTCATCCTTGGGCACGGTTTTCGAGTGGTACGACTTTTATCTCTACGGCTCACTGGCGGCGATCATCGCCAAGCACTTCTTCGCCGGCGTCAACGAAACCACCGCGTTCATTTTTGCCCTGCTCGCCTTTGCCGCGGGCTTCGCGGTGCGGCCGTTCGGGGCGATTGTGTTCGGCCGGCTCGGCGACATGATCGGGCGCAAACACACCTTCCTCATCACCATTGTCATCATGGGTGTGTCGACAGCGATCGTCGGTATTTTGCCCGGCTACGCGACCATCGGTGTCGCTGCCCCGGTCATCCTGATTACCCTGCGCCTGCTGCAGGGTCTGGCGCTGGGTGGCGAGTATGGCGGCGCCGCGACTTACGTGGCCGAGCACGCGCCGCGCAACAAACGCGGGTTCTTCACCTCGTGGATTCAAACCACTGCGACGCTTGGCCTGTTTCTGTCGTTGCTGGTGATCCTCGCCTGCCGCACCGCGCTGGGCACTGAAGCCTTTGAGGCGTGGGGCTGGCGGATTCCGTTCCTGCTGTCGATCCTGCTGTTGATCGTCTCGGTGTACATCCGCCTGCAACTGAGCGAGTCGCCGGTGTTCCAGAAAATGAAGGCTGAAGGCAAGGCGTCGAAGGCGCCGCTGACCGAGTCCTTCGCGCGCTGGGACAATCTCAAAGTAGTGATCATGTCGCTGCTCGGCGGTACTGCCGGGCAAGCAGTGGTCTGGTACACCGGACAGTTTTACGCGTTGTTCTTTCTGTTGCAGACGCTGAAGATCGACCCGCAAACTGCCAACCTGTTGATCGCCGGCTCACTGCTGATTGGCACGCCGTTCTTCGTGATTTTCGGCAGCCTCTCCGACCGCATCGGGCGCAAGCCGATCATCATGGTCGGCTGCATGCTGGCGGCGCTGACCTACTTCCCGATCTTCCACGCGCTGACCCAGTACGGTAACCCCGACGTGTTCATCGCTCAGGAGAAGAACCCGGTCAAAGTGATCGCCAACCCCGATCAATGCTCGTTCCAGTTCGACCCGGTGGGCAAGGCCAAATTCACCAGCTCCTGCGACCTGGCCAAGACCCTGCTGGCAAAACGCGCGATACCGTATGAGAACGTGATCGCCGAACCCGGCACCGTTGCGCAAGTGCGCATCGGTGACAAAGTCGTCGAGAGTTTCGAAGGCAGTGCGCTACCGGCTGCCGACTTCAAGACCCGCAACGACGCGTTCACCGCGACCCTCGGCACTGCACTCAAGGAGGCCGGTTATCCGGAGAAAGCCGATCCGGCGAAAACCAATTACCCGATGGTGTTGCTCCTGCTCACCGTGCTGGTGATCTACGTGACCATGGTCTACGGCCCGATTGCGGCGTGGCTGGTCGAGCTGTTCCCGACCCGCATTCGCTACACCTCGATGTCGCTGCCCTATCACATCGGCAACGGCTGGTTCGGTGGCTTCCTGCCGACGGTGGCGTTTGCCATGGTCGCCGCGACCGGGGACATCTATTACGGCTTGTGGTACCCGATCGTGATTGCGGTGATGACGGCGATACTCGGTACGTTCTTCCTGCCGGAAACCAAGGATCGCGACATTCTCAAGGACTGAACACCGTCAGCGCGCCCTCTCCAACGCGGGAGGGCGCCATTCGGCACTACCCGGCAAAAATATCGAACGCCTGCCGCACTGCCTGCCTCCAATGTTTACACCCCTGGAGGTCACCAACATGAACAACGACGAGAAAACCCCCAACGCCCCGCCAACCGACACGTCTGGCAAACCGGTGAATGTGGTCGAGCGCGATCTTGAAGACCGGGACGATGACACCGAAGCCGTGGATAAGGTCATCACACCCTCGTCCACGAGAGTGAAGGAGCAGGACGCCGAGACGCTGCAGCGCAAGATCGATGAGATAGAGCGCAAAGTGGCCGATGGTAATTAGTGGTTTTGCAGGCGATCGCGACAGTCTGTTCGATCTACCCCCTCACCCCAGCCCTCTCCCCCAAGGGGCGAG